>NZ_CAMPOV010000004.1 GCF_946892675.1 Arthrobacter sp. Marseille-P9274 | reverse complement strand
TAGCCCTCCGGGCCCATTAGCGGGGATCCGGGCTCGGTCCGGCGGCCGGCGAACTCGCCGAGTCCGACCACCCGCAGCGACTGCAACCACGCCGTGGCCTTCTCCACCGCGGCCAGGTACTCCAGCAGCACCCCGTCAGAGAGTCCGGACAGGTCCTGCCGCGCCAGCACCACCACCAGATCCGGCGGTGCGATGTCCCGCCACGCCTGAAACCACTCCACCGGACCGTGCTCCACCAGCGCTGGCGGCTTCGGCCGGGCCGCCTCCCTGGCCCGCTCCCGCTCCGCCCGCCGGGCCGGCGACAACGCCCAATCCGGCACCTCCTCCCCATCCTCAGCTTCATCCGCCGCCGGTACCGGCTCGGACGCTGGCAGGGGATCAGCGGAAACGGGCTCCGCCGGACCGGGGCCGGCAGGGCCCTCCGCGGCCCCTGAATCCGAGTCGGAGGCACAGGCTACAGCGGGAACCGCCTCCGCGTCCTTGGGCGCACCGGCAGCAGATTCAGACGAGGCAGGTTCAGTCCGTTCGGCGGGACCAGCCGTGGGCTCAGCGGGGGTGGGATCGCCCTCGGCAGGCTCTGGATCCTCACCCGCGGTAGGAGCAGAGCCGGCAGCCGGGGAAGCGTCTGGAAGCTGCGGGGCGGTTGGTGTCTCTGGCCCGGCAACACCCGGAACGGTGTCCCCGTCAGCCCCCTCCCGGTCGCCGGGATCACCGACCGGTACCGTGATGCCGTCCTTATCTCTTTCGGCAGGCAACACCCTGCGCGACCATGCCGGCAGGTGTGGACCGTCGGGACCATCCGGATCGGAGGCAGTTGGAGCGGAGGAAGAAGGATCTTCCGGGGGCGCGGCCGGAGCCTCGACATCAGCTTCCAGGCCCGCGATGTGGACGGTGCCGAACGTTGGATCTTCTAAGACACGCAACTGATCGCCGGCCCCAGGCGCCAGGTCCGGATACATCCGCCGCAGGCACTCATCCAGCAGCGCCCTATGCAAGTGGTACTCAAAAAGAGAAGACGGCCCATCCGGGGCAGCAGAGAACGAGGCATTGACCTGCCGCTTCCTCGACCGCTGCTTCCCGAAGTCCTCCATGCACCAACACTATGAGCTGGCTCTGACACTATTCGAAGGGACGCCTAGGGTGCGGGGGGATCCCCGAAACCGTCGCGGTCAGGGTATCCACAGGTTGTGGATGATTTCGGGATTAGTCCCGTCGTCGGGCCTGCCGCCTGGTTTCGATGTCCGTAGATTCACCCATGCCGCGCGGGCTGCGGGGCACAATGATGCTGGAACCGGATGACGGCCCGAGAGGAGTACTTTGCAGCAGCCGATTGACGTTACGGCAGGACCGGACAGGGCGGGCGAGCATTTGGTCGTTGTCGTGGGACAGGTGGCGCGGGACCTTGTGCTGTCCATCGACGAGGTGCCGGAGGAGGGAGGCTCGGCGCCGGTCCGCGAGCGCCGCGAGCTGTTGGGTGGCAAGGGCGCCAATCAGGGCGTGGCATGCCGCCAGCTCGGCGCCCGGGTCGAATTGGTCGGAGTCGTTGGGGAGGACACAGCGGGGCGGGAGATCCTCGAACAGGCTGATGGCGACGGAATCGGGACCGGCGGCGTTGTGCGGCGCCCGGGTCCGCGGACCGCGCTGCTGCTGGACCTCGTCGGCCCGCCTGGCGTCCGCAGACTGATTGAAGACGTCGATGAGGGAGTGCTGCTTGGCGCTGCGGACGTCGAGGCGAGCCGGGAGATTCTGGAGTCCGCGGATGCGGTCCTCGTCCAGCTCCAGCAGCCCGGTCCCGCCGTGGTGGCCGCGCTCGATGCCTGCCCGGAAAACGTACTGGTCGTGGTCGATGGGGCTCCCCAAGACGAGGACACCCGCCGCCGGGTGCTCCACCGTGCCGACGTCGTGCGCGCGGACTCGGCGGAAACCGAGGCACTGGTCGGGTGGAAGCCTGACGGCGTGCAGGAGGCGGTCCGCGCCGCCCTGGAACTGCTCACGAAGGGCCCCCGCATCGCCGCGCTGTCTGTGGCGGGCAAGGGCGACGTCGTCGCTTGGTCCGGCGGGCACGTATTCATACCGCTGTTGGGGGAGGAAGCGGTGGACCCGACCGGAGGCGGCGACTCCTTCGTCGCAGCGCTTGCGATGGCGTTGCTGGCGGGAGAAACAGCTGAGCTGGCCGCATGGTCGGCGACCGTGGCGGCGGCGGACGTTGTCCAGCGGCCCGGAGGGCGCCCGCAACTTGATGCCGGCCGGCTCCGCACCGCGGCCCAGCGTGCACGGGAAGAAGCTGCAGCGGCGACGGGATAGCGTGGAACCGTGGCTACTCGAACACTTACGACCCATCCCTGGCAGGTCCGCGAAAGCGAGCTCGCTCCCGATTCCCTCGGACTCGCGGAGTCTGTCTTCGCCTTGGCCAATGGCTATGTGGGATTCCGCGGCACCTTGGACGAAGAGCAGCCGAGCGCAGCGGCAGGAGTATTCCTGGCCGGCGTTTACGAGTACCATCCGTTGTCCTATCCCGAAGGTGGCTACGGGCACCCGGAGTACGGCCAGACCATGATCGGGGTGGCCGACGGCACAGGGATCCGGCTGCAGGTCGACGGCGTGCCGCTGGATGTGCGCGACGCGTCACCGTTGCAGCACGAGCGGGTGCTCGACCTGCGGGCCGGCACGGTGCGCCGCGAAGTCGAGTGGAGGACACCGACCGGGGCGCGGATGCGGCTGGTGTCGACCCGTCTGGTGTCTCTGTCCCACCGTTCTGCGGCGGCCATTCGCTATGAAGTGCAGGCTGTCGACCAGCCGGTGCAGATCGTGATTCGCTCGGAGCTCACGGTCAACGGCACCCCGCCTCCGGTCGAGAACAGCGATCCCCGCGTGGCAGAGGCGCTGGGCAGCCCCTTCGAGCCCTGCCTGCGCGGCTCGCATTCAACCGGCGGCCACCTCGTGCACCGCACACGGGGAAGCGGAACCTGCGTCGCGGTCGCCGTCGGGCATGAGCTTGTCCTGCCGGAGGGTGCCGATGTCCACACCACGGACAGCGTGGACCAGATTGCCACAAGCATCGTGGCCGAGCTGGAGCCGGGCGGAAGCGCCGGATTCGTGAAGTATGTGAGCCATGCCTGGTCGCGTGAAGATCCGGCAAGGGACCTGCGTGACCAGGCATCGGCAGCACTCGAGGGTGCACGGCAGCTGGGCTGGGAAGGGATGCTGGCCGAGCAGCGCCGGGTCCTCGACGGTTTCTGGGAGGCCGCGGACGTCGAGATCGATGGGGCTCCGGAACTCCAGCAGGCCCTGCGCTTCGACCTTTTCCAACTGTTGCAGGCATCCGCCTGCGTCAACCGCGCCCCCGTCGGGGCCAAGGGGCTGACCGGCTACGGCTACAGCGGCCACACGTTCTGGGACATCGACGGCTTCCTGATCCCTGCCATGGCCTTGCTGCGTCCGCAGGACGCCTCGCGGATGCTTCGCTGGCGGTCGTCGGGGCTGGATCAGGCACGGGAGCGCGCCCAGGTCCTGGGCCTGGAAGGAGCCTCGTTCCCCTGGCGCACCATCGACGGCGGCGAAACGTCCGCTTATTGGCCGGCCAGCACCGCCGCGGCACATATCAACGCCGACGTCGCCCGGGGTTTCGTGTTCTGGGCGGACGCCACCGGCGGGAGCTTGGCGGACGTCGGCGGCCTGGAGGTCCTCGCGGAAACCGCCCGGGTCTGGGCGCGGATGCTGCACCGCGACCACGAGGGCCGCTGCCACCTGTACGGCATGACGGGCCCGGACGAGTACACCGGAGTGGTGGATGACAACGTCTTCACCAACCTCATGGCCCAACGGAACCTGCGCTGGGCGGCGGATGCCTGCGAAGCGGATCCGGAATCAATGCGGCGGCTCGGAGTGTCGGTGGAAGAGCTGCAGCTCTGGCGGGAGGCTGCGGATTCGATGTACATCCCCTATGACGAGGTGCTCCAGGTGCACCCTGCCAACGAGGGGTTCACCACTTACCGGGAGTGGGACTTCGAAGGCCGGCAGGAGGCCTATCCCGTCCAGGACCACGCGCACTACGCGAAGATCTACCGGCGCCAGGTCGTCAAGCAGGCAGATCTGGAGTTGGCCCTCTGGTGGTGCTCCGACGCATTTACTGCCGAGGAGACAGCCCGGAACCTGGATTACTACGAGCGCCGCACCGTCCGGGACTCCTCGCTCTCCGCCGCTGCGCAAGCAGTGGTCTGCGCCCGGGCCGGGCATCTGGACCTCGCGCTCGCCTATCTGCGCGAAGCGGCCTTGGTGGATCTGCGCGACCTGCAGCACGACAGTGAGGAGGGACTGCACCTCGCCTCGCTCGCCGGGGCCTGGCTGGCTCTCGCCTGCGGTCTCGGCGGGCTGCAGGTCGACGGAGGCAAGCTGCAGTTGGCCCCGCGGCTGCCCGCGCAGTTGGCGCGCATTGCGTACCGCTTCCAATGGCGGGGGCACCGCTTCGGTGTGGAAACCACCGCCGCGGGTACCGTCATCCGGTTGCTCGACGCCGGCACATCCGCCGCGGAGCCCGAAACGGAGGTCCGGCTAACAATTGACGGCACGGAGTATGCTGTCGCTCCCGGCTTGCCGGCCGAAGCCCCGCTGCGCTCGCCGGAACCTCTTCTTCCGGCACCGGAACAGCCAGCAGGCCGGGTGCCCGGCGGGCACCCGGCCTGAGCGGCTTAGGTTAGGGTCAGGCCAAGGCCTTGGCCTTGATCTTTTCGAACTCATCGGGCCTGATCAGCTGGCGGTCCAGCAGATCCTGAGCCTTGGCGATCTCATCGGCCGGGCTGGCCCCGGTCCCCGCGGTCTGGCGGATGTAGGCCTCGGTCGCCACCGCCTGGGCATGTGCGGCCTCTTGGGACCGTTCCGCCATCGTGCGGCCCCGGGCGATCAGGTAGATCAGCACGGTCAGGAACGGCACGAAGATCAGGAAGAAGATCCAGACCGCCTTCCACCAGCCGCTGAGGAACCGGTCCCGGAACAGGTCCGTAATTACGCCAAACAGGGCGAACAGGTAGGAGACAAAGACGAAGCACCAGAAGAACCACCAGATGACGTCCCAGAAGTTTTCCCAAAAGTCCATTGCGTGCCTCCCGGCCTAGGTGTTGCCAGACTGTCCCCCGGTGCGTGAGATGCGCCAAGTCTACGGGCGGGTACGGGTGCCGGAAACGCCCAATTCGGGGGAGTCAGGTGGTATCCTCAATGGATCGAACATACATTCGAAGGCGGTGTGCGGTGCAGGATCCGGCAGGACTTTTCGACGGCACGGCGCCGCCCTCCGGCGGAGCCGGCTCGACGGCCCAGGCCAGCGGTTTTCCCTCTCCCGCCCGCGACTACTTCCACGGCGGTATCGACCTGAACCGGCACCTGATCCGGGACCGCACCAGCACGTTCATCATGCGGGTGTCCGGCAATTCGATGGCCGCGGCCGGGATCAGCGACGGGGACGAGCTGATCGTGGACCGTTCGCTGACTCCGCGGGACGGATCCGTCGTCATTGCCGTGCTTGAGGGGGAGCTGGCGGTGCGGCGGCTTCGTGCGGGCCATGGGAAGGTGAGCCTGCAGACGGACGACGGCGGTGTCCCCACCGAGGTGCCGGAACTTGCGGACCTGCACATTTGGGGCGTCGTCACCCGCTGCCTGCACCATGTCTGACGGTGGCGGGGCCAGGGCCAGGGACGGCGGGGCCGCGGATAACGACGGCGGCTCCTGGCCTGAGGACCGCGGCGCACCGCCCGCGGGCGGTGCGTCCCCGCGCCCGGAAGACCCGTCCGCCGGCCGGATCGCCCTGGTAGATGTGAATAACTTCTATGTCTCCTGCGAACGCGTCTTTGACCCGAGGCTGGAAGGCCGTCCCGTCGTCGTTCTTTCCAATAACGACGGCTGCGTGGTGGCCCGGTCCGAGGAGGCGAAGGCGCTGGGGATCGCGACGGGGACTCCGTGGTTCCAGGTGGCGCCGCTGGCGCGGCGCTGGGGGCTGGTGGCGCGTTCGAGCAATTACGAGCTGTACGGGGACCTGAGTTCGCGGGTGATGGAGGTGCTCGGACGGTTCGGCGTGTGGCAGGAGATCTACTCGATCGACGAGTGCTTCCTTGGGCTGCCCGGCAGCGAGGCGCAGCTGCGCGAGACGGCCGCCCGGGTGCGCGCCGCCGTCGGCCGGTATGTCGGCGTCCCGGTCTGTGTAGGGGTGGCGCCGACAAAGACGCTTGCGAAATTCGCCAACCATATCGCCAAGCGCAACCCGGGGATGGCCGGGGTCTGCTCGCTGGACTCGATGCCGGCGGGCGAGATCCGGCGGATCCAGTCCCGCGTTCCGGCCACCGGCCTGTGGGGTGTGGGGCGCAAGACCGGGCAGCGGCTGGCGGCGCTGGGAATCGATTCGATCGCGGACCTGAAAGCGGCGGATCCGCTGATGATCCGGAAGCGGTTCTCCGTGGTGCTGCAGCGGACCGTGCTGGAGCTGAACGGGACGCCGTGCATCCCGCCGATCGATGAGCGGGCCGACAAGCAGCAGGTCATGTTCTCGCGCAGCTTTTCCACGCCGGTGACTTCGTCCGAGGAGATGGACCAGGTGATGGCCGTCTACGCGCAGCGCGCGGCGGCGCGGATGGCGGAGGACGGCCTGCGGGCGACGGTGCTGACGGTGACGGCGGGGACCAGCCGCTTCTCGGGGGGCGCGTCGTCGTTTCCATCCGCCAGCGTGCAGTTTCCGGCACCCACACAGGATCCGATCCAGCTCACCCGGGCTGCCGTCGCCGCGATGCGGGGGTGTTTTGAGCCGGGGCAGAAATATGTGCGTGCCGGCGTGCTGTTCAGCGGGCTGGAACCGGCAGACGCGCAGGAGGCCTTCGACCCGTTCGTCAGCGAGCTGGAACAGCGGCACATCGGGGACCTGCTGGGCAGCGTCCGGGCGAAGTTCGGGGAGTCGGCCATCGGGCTGGGGCAGGGCGGGATGGCCGAGCCGGCAGCGTGGTCGATGAAGCGCGAGTTCTCCTCGCCGAAGTACACGACGAATTGGTCGGATCTGCCGGTGGTCCGGGCCTGAGGCTGCGGACCGGGCGGCCGGCGCCGTGCAGGCAACGGCCCGTGCGGCCGGTGCGTCGGCCCTTCCGCCGCCGTAGTCAACGGGTCTAAGCTCGATTCACTCCATCAAGCCTCCGCCTGTCCGGGCGGTTCCCGCCAAAGGGGAAGACCGGCATGCGACTCGTCGTCGACCTCACCAAATGCCAGGGTTACGGCCAGTGCGCCTTCCTGGCCCCGGGCGTTTTCACCATGCAGGGCGACGAGGCGCTGGTCTACGACCCGGACCCGGACGACGGGCAGCGCACACGCATCCTGCGGGCGGCGGCGGCCTGCCCGGTCCAGGCGATCGAGCTGGACCAGCTACGGAGACTGGAGCGGCCGACCGAGGGATCGTTGGTATCGGAGCGCGCCGCGACTGGACAGTCTGCGGACCAGGGGAAGGACCATGGGCATCTGTCGACCGGCCGCATCGTGATCGTCGGCGCGTCCCTGACCGGGCTGCGCGCGGCGGAGAGTCTGCGCCGGAAGGGTTTCGAGGGGAAGCTGACGCTGGTCGGCGATGAACCGCACGAGCCGTATGACCGGGTGCCGCTGTCCAAGCAGGTGCTGTCCGGCTGGATCGAGCCGGGCCGGACGTTGTTGCCCCGGCAGTTCGGGATCGACGCGGAATGGCGGCTGGGCCTGGCCGCTACGGGACTGGACGTGGCCGGCCGGCGGGTGCAGCTGGCGGACGGCGGAGGCATCGGCTTCGATCGGCTGCTGATTGCGACAGGCATGCGGGCACGGCCCTGGCCAAATGCTGCGGAGGCCGCGCTGGATGGCGTGCTGACGCTGCGGACGAGCCAGGATGCCGCCCGGCTGCGCCGGCGGCTCGCCGCCAAGCCGAACCGGGTGCTGGTGATCGGGGCAGGCTTCATCGGCTCCGAGATTGCCTCCGCCTGCTGCGACCTCGGTCTGCCAGTGACCGTGGCGGAGGCTGGGCCGGCGCCGCTGCGTGCCGCCCTAGGCGAGGCGATCGGGGCGATCGCCGGCGGGATCCAGCGCGAAAACGGCGTCGACCTGCGCTGCGGCGTCCGTGTCCTGGCGCTGGAGGGCGACGATGCCGGGCGCCTGCGGCGGGCGCGCTTATCGGACGGCACGGTTCTCGAAACCGATGTTGCGGTCGCGGCTCTCGGCGGAATCAGCAATAGCGAATGGTTGGTTGGTTCACCGCTGGCGTACGGGCCCTGGGGCGTCGCCAGCGACGCCGGCTGCCGGGCCTTGGACGTGGACGGCCATGTTATGGCGGGCATCTTCGTGGCGGGTGACGTTGCCTGCGCGGCCCACCCGCTCTTCGGCAATCGGTTTGTCCGGCTCGAGCACTGGGGCGATGCCGTCGCCCAAGCCGAGACCGCCGCACACAACATGGTCAGCCGACCGGACGCCCAACTGCCCCATCTGGCCATGCCGATGTTCTGGTCCACCCAGTTCGGCTGCGAAATCAAGAGCGTCGGGGTGCCTTCGGCCGGTGCGGAGGTGGTGATTGCCCAGGGCTCGGTGGAGCGGCGCAGGTTCCTGGCCGCCTACGGCTGCGAGGGACGCATCGTCGGGGCAGTGGGCTTCAACCAGAACAAGTGGCTGGATTTCTACGAACGACTCATCAGCCAGGGAGCTGCGTTCCCGCCGGCTTTCCACCAGATCGACGAAGCGGAAGGGCGCCAGCCGTTCGCGGCTGCGTTCCCCAACCGTCCCGTCCTCCCGCCCATCAAGGAGCCACCGCCATGGCCGAGCCGACCCCCTGGGAGCAGGTCCTGGACTACTCCCGCCGCGCGGATCCCTACCCCCTCTACACAGAACTGCGCCGCACCCCGGTAAGCCGCCTGAAGGACGGCACCTACCTGGTCAGCACGTATGCGGAGAACCTTGCGCTGCTGCACGACCCGCGGCTGAGTTCGGATCCGAGCAATAACCCGCAGTTCGCGGCTGCGATGGAGGAGCTCTCCGAGGACATACAGCCGAGCTTCCTGCAAATGGATCCCCCCGAACACGACCGGCAGCGGAGGCTCGCCATGCGGCACTTCGGCCCCCCGCACCAGCCGGCAAGGATCGCCGGCCTCGAGCCGAGGATGATCGAGATTGTCACCGGCCTGATCGACGGCATGGCCGGGAGGGACCGGATCGACATCGTCGACGAACTGGCCTACCCCTTTCCCGTCTCGGTGATCTGCGAGCTGCTCGGGGTGCCGCCGGAAGACCGGACCGAATTCCGGAAATGGGTGGATCTGGCGATCGAGACCATCGACCCCGGCCTGGATCCCGAAACGCAGCAGGAGAAGCGGAAGGAAGCCAGTACCGAGCTGTTCAACTTCATTAGCAACCTGGTGGAGCGGCATCGGCGGTCGCCGGGAGGCGACCTGCTCTCGGCGATGGTGACCGACGACGGCCCGGAGGGCAGGTTGTCCACCGGGGAATTGGCGAGCACCGGGCTGCTGCTGCTCATTGCAGGCCATGAAACCACCGTCAATCTCATCTCCAACGGAATCCTCACTTTGCTCCGGCATCCTCAGGAGCTGGACCGGCTGCGCCGGGATCCCGAGCTGGCCATCCCCATGACCGAGGAACTGCTGCGGTTCGAGCCGCCGGTGCACTTCGTGCCGATCAGGACGGCCTTGGACGACATCGAGATAACGGGCACCACAATTGCCGCCGGCTCTCCGGTCACCCTGGTCCTGGCCGCGGCCAACCGGGACCCGGACCGGTTCGCCGAGGCCGATCGGTTCATTCCGGACCGATCGGACAACCAGCATCTGGGGTTCGGCAGCGGCATCCATCTGTGCTTCGGTGCCCCGCTCGCCAGGCTCGAAACCCAGGTCGCGCTCACGGAATTCGCGCGCCGGATCCGGAATCCGCGGTTGGCTGAAGACCCGCCGCCGTACAGGCCCAGCCCGATCCTCCGCGGCCCGCTGCACCTGCCCGTGGACGTCGATCCGGGATGACCGGCGGCGCGGCGGCCGGGCGATACACGGGCAGCGACGGCGGCCGGGCGATACACGGGCAGCGACGGCGGCCGGGCGATACACGGACAGCGACGGCGGCCGGGCGGCACACGGGCAGCGACGGCGGATTGGCACACGGGCGGCGGCGGCCCACGTATGGGCCGGGTCGGTCAGTGGACCCGGTCGGGGGAGGCCTGGCTTTCCTGCGGGACCGGGGCCTTGCGGAGCCAGAACAGGGAGGCGGCGGCCAGCCAGCAGAGCACGGCGGCCGAGATCCAGGCCGGGTGGTAGCTGCCGGTGGTTTCCCGCAGCCAGCCGGCGGTGGCTGCGGCCACGCCTGCGCCGACCATATGGGAGGCGAAGACCCAGCCGAACACGACGCTGGCGCGTTCGATGCCGAAGTGTTCGCGGCACAGTGCCGCGGTCGGCGGCACCGTGGCGACCCAGTCCAGGCCGTAGAAGACGATGAAGACCCACAGCGGCGGCTCGATGCTGGGTCCCAGCAGTGAGTTGACGAAGACCAGCGAGAGGCCGCGGAGCGCGTAGTAGCAGACCAGCAGGATGGCCGGGTTGAACCGGTCCGTCAGCCAGCCGGAGGCCACGGTGCCGATCAGGTCGAAGACGCCGATCAGCGCCAGGAGGCCGGCCGCCGTCGTCGCCGGCATCCCGTGGTCATGCGCCGCGGGAATGAAGTGGGTTTGGATCAGGCCGTTGGTGGACCAGCCGCAGACCCAAAAAGTGAAGATCAGGATCCAGAACGGACGTCGGGCCAGGCTCTCGCGCAGCACGCGCAGCGCCATCCGGGCGGGGGAGACCTGCGGTTTGGCCGGGGCCGGCTCGGGACTCTCCGCCTCTTCGCCGTACGGCCGGAGCCCGACGGCGTACGGGCTGTCGGCGAAGTAGCGCGCGACGAAGGGAATGATCGCGGCGGCCACCAGCGCGGTCGCCAGTGCGGCGGCCCGCCAGCCCTCGTGCTCGGCCAGGGCCACGATCAGCGGCAGGAAGATCAGCTGTCCGCAGGCGTTGCCGCCGGAGAAAATGCCCATCACCAGGCCGCGGTGGCGGACGAACCAGCGGTTGGCCACGATGGAGCCGAACACCAGCGCCATCACGCCCGTGCCGACCCCGACGAACAGGCCCCAGAGGATCCAGAGCTGCCAGAGCTCGGTCATGAACACCGTTAGCGCGCTGCCCAGCGCTGTCAGCCCAAGGCCGGCGAGCACCACGCGCTTCACGCCGAGGCGTTCCATGGCCGCGGCGGCGAACGGCGCCGTCAGCCCGTACACGATCAGGTTGAGCGTCACGGCGCCGCTGGTCCCCGAGCGGGTCCAGCCGAACTCGGTCTCCATCGGCTCGAACAGGGCCCCAGTGGTCGAGCGGAAGGCAGCCCCCGCGACCAGGGCCAGCATGGTCAGGGCGGCGACGATCCACGCTAAGTGGATGCTGCGGACTCGGATGCTCACCCGATGATGGTAGACCGGCGCTGCGTTTTGCCGAATTCCCCGGCTACAGCCCGGGAATGCGACGTGAGCCAGATCACCGCCTCGCGCGGAATGGCGCCGCGCTCCGCCGTCGTTGTTTGGAGTAGAAGCGAACCGCAGCTAAGGAGCCTGAATGAGCATCGCAACCATCGAAACCAATCTGACCGACGAACTGGCCCTGGACCGCACCGCCGCGGACCACCTGTTCCTCGAGGCGCGCACCGCCAACACCTTCTCCGCCGAGCCTGTCTCCGACGAGAAGCTGGAGGCCATCTACGAACTCACCAAGATGGCGCCGACCATGATGAACAACCAGCCGCTGCGCATCACCTGGGTCCGCTCCGCGGAAGCGCGCGAACGCCTCGCCGGCCACATGGCGGAGGGCAACCGGGACAAGACCCGCACGGCTCCGATGGTCGCGATCCTCAGCTACGACGCCGACTGGCACGAGCACTTCGGCACCTTCTTCCCGCACGCCGCGGAGCGCAAGGCCATGTTCGACGACAACGCCGCCATACGCGCCGAAGTCGGCAAGAACAACGCGTGGCTGCAGTCCGGCTTCTTCATCCAGGCCGTCCGCGCCGTGGGCCTGCACGCCGGCCCCATGGGTGGCTTCGACGCGGCCGGCATCGACGCCGACTTCAATGCGGGCACCAGCCAGAAGGCGTTCATGGTCGTCAACGTCGGAACCCCGGGTGAGAACCCGTGGTTCCCGCGGCTGCCGCGGCTCGACGCAGAGGTCGCCACCCGGACAGTCTGATTCTTCGGCTGGACCGTCTGATTTTCGGCGGCCCTGGCCTGGCCGGCAGAGAGCCCGCAGGCCAATAACGACGGCGGTGCCCGCTTGGGTGCCGCCGTCGTTGCGTTGGGGAGCTAGCCGGGGAAGGGGACGTTGGGGGTGTCGCCCTCGCCGTCGGCGTCCTTGTCCCCGTAGGCCTCCTTGGCCAGTTTGTCGGCCTTGGCTTCGCTGCCCTTCACGGGTATGTGGCCCTCGTGGACTTCGTCGCTGCCGGAGGTGCCTGCGTCGGAGGTATCGGGTTCGTTGGAATGCCCCGGGTGCAGTTTCTCGTTCGGGTCCATGGGGTGCTCCTTCTCGAGGGTCGGATTACTGCCCGGCCCGCGCCGGCTGGGGCGTCGGGCGTAAGGCTAGCCTACGCCTCGCGGATTCGGCGGGGCATGGATGGGCGGAAAAGGGGAGGCCGGACCGGGCGGGCGACGGCACCAGCACGGGTATCAGCGCGGGCCCCTGTTGCGGGCCCCTGGTGCGGGCCCCGGCGGTGCGCGAAGTCCCGGCCCTCAGCGGTGCGCGAAGTTTAGGCCGAGCCGCCGCCTGCTCAGGTACAGGCTCAGGAGGATTCCGAGCGTGGCGAAGCCGCAGGTCATCAACCAGGTGGAGTTCCACCCGCCCGTGGCGGTGGCGAGCCAGGCGACCAGGGCGGGGCCGGTGAAGTTGCCGACGTTGAAGATCTGCTGCATGAGGCCCATGGCGGCCGGGGCGGAGCCGCCGGGCGGGGCGAGGTCCACGGCGAGCCGGGTCAGGGTCGACGGGACTACGGCGCCGATCAGCGAGAAGGCGGCGACGCACGCGAACTGCAGCGCGGTCCCGCCCGGCACCCCGGTCCAGTCCACGGCGAAGGTGAGCAACGACGTCGTACCCATGAGGACGAAGGCGGGGATGATCAGCTGCCGCGGGGTGGCGCCGCGCTGCAGCAGCGGGGCGGTGGCGACGGCGCCGACCGCGTTGAGGCCGCCGACCACCGCGCTGAGCACGCCCGGCCAGATGCCGGTGACGCCGTTCTGCTCGTAGATGGTCGGCAGGAAGCCGACGACGGCCATCCACTGGATGGTGTAGCAGCCGAAGACCAGGCCGGCGATCCACGGCTTGAGCGAGCGGACGGTCACGCCGATCCGCTTGGTGGCCGCGCCCGCGCCGCTGCCGTCGCGCGGCGGGTCGCGGGGAACGAACTTCAGGATCAGCGGCACGGGCAGCAAGGTCACGGCGGCCATGATCCACCACCAGGCCTGCCAGCCGGTGACCTGCAGGATCAGCGCGCTCGCCATCAGTCCGATGAAGGTGGCGCAGCCCTGGTACGCACTCCAGAAGCCGACGGCGGTATTGACGCGGCGCAGCGGCGTGTTGGCACGGATGAGCCCGGGCGCCACGACGGTTGCGAGCTGGAATCCGGCGCCCTCAAGTGCGCGGCAGGCCATCAGGAGGCCGGCGCCGGTGGAGAAACCGCCGATCAGGGAGCCGGCAAAGAGCAATCCGAGCCCGATCAGCAGGCAGCGGCGCGCCCCGATCAGCTCGGCGAGCAGGGACACGGCCAGTCCGCCCACCATGCCGGCCACCTGGACCAGGCCGAGGAGCAGTCCCGCCTGGACCAGTGACAGGCCGAGTTCGACCTGGATCACGGGGACGGCGGCGGGGAGCTTCCAGATGTGCATGGCCGCCGTGATTCCGGCGAGAACGACGACGATCCACGCCGCGTCCACGTGCTGTTTCGTCACCGCTGTTGTTGCTATTGCCATTGCACCACCTCGGAATCATCCGGCGTAAAGACTATCCGCAGCCGGCTGAATGGCGGCATCGATCTCGGACTGTGACACGGGTGACACGCAGGTAGCACGGGTGACACAGGTGGCGCGGGGTGCCCGGGGAGGCGTCCGCCGTCGTTATCACCCGCCTTCATCGCCGAAGGCGCGGCTAGAGGCTCCGCTCCGACTGGTGCTGCCACTGCCCGCCCACCTCGGCGGGAAGCTCCGCAACGGGGACCATCACCAGGTCCTGGATCTTCCAGTCCAGGTCGATGCACCCGTCGCGGGCCGCTTCGAGCGCCTCCAGCGGCGGCAGCTGGTCCCGCGGCACCACGAACGCCTCGACGTGGAATACCTGTCCCTGGTCCCGCACCCGCGAGCCGGCGGATTCGACCCACGGCAGGCCGCGAAGGTATTCGTCGACCCTCTTGATGAGCGGGTGGGGCTTGCCGTCGTCGAAGGTCATGGCCCGGGTGTCCATCAGGTCCGTCACCGCCCCGTGCATGTTCTTCCAGCCGTCGTGCAGGATGCTGGCGGCGATGAAGAGCGCTGCTGCGGCGTCTGCCCACCAGAGCCCGATGCCGATGCCGGCGACGCCGAGGATGGTGCCGACGGCGGTCATCCAGTCGGCCTTGTTCATGTCCGCGTCGGCATAGAGCACCTTGTTGTGCAGGTCCTTGGCGAGCTTGATCTTGATCCGGCCGAGAATCACGGGCGGGACCGCCGTGAGGGCCATGACCGCCATCATCAGCCAGCCCAGCCAGACCGTCTGGCCGAGCAGCTCGACGGAGCCGATGGGCGGGTGCTCCCCCTTGAGCAGCCCCATGCCGGAGTCGATGAGTAGGAAGGCGCCCATCGCGCAGAGGGCCACGGCAGCAACCAGGTGGCCGACGCCGGTGGCCCGGTGGTAGCCGTAGGGGTAGCCCTCGGAGGGCGGCTTGTTGACGATCCGCACCGCGATCAGGAAGGCCAGCGGCGGCGCGAAGGAGAGCATGTCCTCGATCCACGCCGCCTTCATCGCCTGCGAGTTCCCCATGGTCAGGAACACCAGAGTGACGGAGACTGCGAGGACGGCGAGGGTGGTCCACTGGAGCCGGACGGCCTTGCGCAGCACGCGCTCCAGGTCCTCGGGCAGTTCGGTGCGGCCGAAGCGCGCCGTCATTGGACCTCCTCGCTGAGGAACCGTTCCAGCTCCACCAGGAACGCGTTCTCTCCCATCCGGGCGGCCATGACATGCTGTTCCTTGTCGCCCTGGGCGTTGCTGGTCTCCAGGTACGGCCGCGTCAAGGCGGCGTGCTTGGACCACGGCGAGTCCTTCGTCAGGCCGCCGACGACCAGATCCAGTTCGCCGCGTTCCAGCTGCCTGACGAGGTTGGATTCGCCGCCGGAGACCCACTCGACCCGGGCGTTGTGCTCGGCGGCAAAGGCGCGGACGAGTTCCGCCTCGGTGCCGCCCGGGGCGATCCCGGTCCCGGCAGGTTTGGTGCCGGTATCGGCGGTTTCGGGGCCCGTGCTGGTCGGGCCTGTCCCGGTGCCGGTCTCGGTCCACGGGGGATTGTGCGAGATGCCCGCCCTGAGGGTTCCGCCGGACACCCGGTCCAGCGTCCCTTCCGGATCGGAGGGAATCTTCAGTCCGCATCCGGCCAGCAGCGGCACGAGCAGGGCCGCGAAGAACACGAATTTGGTGCGCATACAGTGACCATAGCTAAGCAGGCTGACTTTTTGGGAATCAGAGCTCGGGCGGCACCGTGCTGCCCTCGTTTAGGCCTGGCTGTACAGCTTGAGCCTTCAAGCAACGCTCTGGGCTGCGGGTGTGCAGAGCTTGAAGCGTAAAGCTGGACAGCGAGCGTCTCG
Organism: Arthrobacter sp. Marseille-P9274; assembly: GCF_946892675.1. Classification (NCBI taxonomy): domain Bacteria; kingdom Bacillati; phylum Actinomycetota; class Actinomycetes; order Micrococcales; family Micrococcaceae; genus Arthrobacter; species Arthrobacter sp. Marseille-P9274. The sequence continues at coordinate 117,560 of NZ_CAMPOV010000004.1, read as the reverse complement.
GGACGGCGGCGCCGGGAAGAGCGCCGCCGTCGCCGTCGTCTGGTCGATGGGATCTGACGTGCCGGGCGTTTAGCCGGCGAAGCCCTGCCAGAGCGCATCGAAGGGCGCGTTCGAGGAGAGGCGGGCTTTGATGCCCTCGGTGACGAAGGCCTTGGCCGTCCTGGCCGCCTCCAGCGGTGCCGCGCCCTTGGCGAGCTCGGCGGTGATGGCGGCGGCGAGCGAGCAGCCGGCACCGGACACGGCGACCTCGCCGACCTTGGGGGCGCTCAGGACCTCGAGGGTCTCGCCGTCGTAGTACACGTCCACGGCATCGGGGCCTTCCAGCCTCACGCCGCCCTTGGCGAGCACGACGGCGCCGGAGGCCTTATGGATCAGGCGTGCGGCTTCCTTCAGGTCCTCGAGGTCGTTGATCGCGATGCCGGACAGCGATTCGGACTCGAAGTGGTTGGGCGTCACGAAGGTGGCCAGCGGCAGAACCTCCGCCTTGAGGGCCTGGTCGGTGTCCAGGGCGTGGCCCGGCTCCTGGCCCTTGCAGATCAGCACGGGATCCAGCACGACGTTCTTCCACTGCTGGGACTTCAGGGCGTCCGAGACGGTCTTGATGGTGGCGGGGGAGCCGAGCATGCCGATCTTGACGGTGTCCAGGCTGCCTGCGTAGCAGGTCTGGATGGCCTCAAGCTGGTCCGCGATGACCTGGGCGTCCACCGGAGTGAAGCGGTGGTTCCAGTTGTCCTTCGGATCGAAGGCGACGATGCAGGTCAGTGCGGTGATGCCGTACGTGCCGAGCTCCTGGAAGGTCTTCAGGTCCGCCTGTGCGCCCGCGCCGCCGGTGGCTTCCGAGCCGGCGATAGTCAGGGTGACGGCGGGACGTGGGGCGGTGGCTTCAGCGGAAACAGACATGCCTCCATTGTCCACATCGACGCGGGTAGGTGTGAAACCGGGCGGGTGCAACGGCCTAACGCCCTCGCTCCGAGTGGGGCCGGCGTCAGTCGTAGACGTCCACGAGCTTCCAGACGGACGCCCGGCCCACGGCCGCGCAGGCGCCGATCAGGCAGGCCAGCCAGACGGTTTCCAATGCCGCTCCGCCATACATTGCGCTGAAGATCAGCCAAGCCACGGCGGAGATGACTAGGAAGAAGGCCAGGACATGCAAGCCTTGGTTGCGCACCGGGCGGAGCGCCAGGCCCAGCAGGAAGGCGATCGGGGCGCCGACGACCAGGCCGATGGCTCCGGCGTAGAGCAGCACCACGACAGCCATGCCGAACGTGGGCAGGACCTGGCGCCAGCTGAAGGTTCCGCCGAGCACGGAGATCAGAATGACGGCGAGCGAGAACGTCGCGATGGCGGCGAGGAAGCCGGTGAAGAACGCCAGCGGGCCGAACGTGACGCGGTGCCGGGGGTTGTGTGCGCCGAGCAGCTCGTCCGCGAACTCTTCGTCTGCCGAGGCCTCGGCAGGCAGTCCGGCAGCCGACGGGACAGGCCCTAGCGGCTCGCGGCGGAGAGGCGTGGCGCCGTCGTCGTTGTCCTGCGTCATGGCTTGCTCCCTCTTGCGGACGGGTCCGCCCTGCGCAGCACCCGGCGGCGGCGTCCCTGTGGCCCCCGACTGCCTGGAACGTCCGCCCGGGTTGGTTGCGTAATCCAGAATAGGCGGCGCCGGGCAGATCGCAAGGGTGCGGGAGAAGGTGTGGAAGGACGTGCGCAAAAAGGCGGAGAAGAAGCCGTGGGAGAATTGGAGGCGGCCCGGTGCAGACGGGCCGCCCAGTGCTAATACAGCGGACGCCGCCGGGACCCCTTGGACCTGCCTTGCGTTGCGCGAACCACTACTTCCGAAGGTGCCCTCCATGCATGAGCTGCAAAAGTCCGCCCACCCCCGTGCCCGCTTCGCGTCGATCGGCAGCCCTTATTTCGGCATCATGCTCGCGACGATGGCGGTGGTGCTGATCCTGTCGAACATCGGGGCCGCCAAGGGCGTGGTGATCGGCACCATCGTCACGGACGGCGGCTTCTTCCTTTTCCCGCTGGCTTACATCCTCGGCGACGTGGTCAGCGAGGTCTACGGCTTCCGGGTGGCGCGGCGCGCCATCGTGACCACCTTCGCGCTCTCCGTCTTCGCGTCGCTCTGCTACTGGATCATCATCGTGCTGCCCGGGTTCGACGACGAGTTCGGCGCGTCGAAGCAGGCGGCGCTGGAGGGTGCGCTGGGTCCGGTGCCGCTGATCGTGCTGGCCAGCCTGCTCGGCTTCCTGGTGGGCCAGACGCTGAACTCCTGGGTCCTGGTGCGGATGAAGGAGCGCTTCGGCGAGCGGCGGCTGTGGGCTCGGCTGATGGGCTCGACCGGCGTGGGCGAGTTCGCCGACACCCTGATCTTCTGCTCCATCGCGGCCTCCGTCATCGGCATTGGAGACTTCGGCACCTTCGTGAACTACGTGGTGGCCGGCTTCATCTACAAGACGCTGGTCGAGTTCCTCTTCGTGCCCATTACGACGGCGGTGATCGGCGCGGTCAAGCGGCGCGAGCCCTCGTACGGGGCGACCGCCTAGGCCCGCCGCGCAGCTTCGTCGTCCCGCGCGGCGTCTTCGGCAAGCCGTGCCGCAGCCTCGATGCCGGCCCGATGGTCGGACCACTCGTCCGCGCTCCGCACCGAGAGGTTCGGATCTCCGGGACGTTGCCCGGCGCTACCGTCGATCAGTTCGCGGAGGATGTCCGCGTGGCCGAGGTGCTGGGCCGTCTCGACGCACATGTGCACGAGGATCTGGTGGAGTGTCACCCGCCGGCGCTCTTCCGGCCACCAAGGAACCTCGCCGACGGCATTGAGCGGCAGGGCGTCGATGGTGGCATCGCTGTGGGCGGCCGAGAACCGGTGCAGCTCGATGATCCCCTCGCGCGTCTCTTCCGGGGCGGCCCACAGGTCCGCGTCCGGTTCAGCATCCTCGTCGAACCACGGCAGGCTGCGGTCGGCGGGCCGGCCGAAGACCTCGCCCAGGTAGCCGAGCTCGACACTGGCCACGTGCTTGACCAGGCCGAGGAGGTTGGTGCCGGTGGGAGTCAGTGGCCGGCGAACGTCATACTCGCTGAGGCCGTCGAGCTTCGCGAGCAGGCTGGCTCGCCGGGTTTTCAGGTAGTGGTGAAGAACCGCTTTGTCATCCATCCCTGCACTCTAATCGGTGCCGCCGACAGGTTTACTCTTGACCTATGTTGGAGATCCTGACCGGCACCGGGCTGTCAGCGGCGGCGGGTCTGAATGCATACATCCCGATGCTCATCCTCGGCCTGCTGGACCGCTACACGAACCTGGTCCAGTTGCCGGACCCGTGGGACTGGCTGGCGAACGGCTGGGTGCTGCTGATCATCGGCGTGCTGCTGGTGCTGGAGATCGCGGCGGACAAGATCCCCGTAGTGGACAGCTTCAACGACTGGATCCAGACGGTGATCCGCCCGGCCGCCGGCGGCATCGTCTTCAGCAGCGGCGTTTCGTCGGAAACGGTGCGGGTCTCGGACCCCGACGCGTTCTTCGGTGGCACGGCGTGGGTGCCGGTGGTTCTTGGCATCGTGATCGCGTTCGTGGTGCACGTGGTCAAGATGATGGCGCGGCCAGTCCTGAACGCGGCGACGGTGGGCGCCGCGGCCCCGGTGGCCAGCACGGTCGAGGACACAGCGAGCCTCTCGCTGTCGCTGGCGGCCGTCCTGCTGCCGCTGCTGGTAGTGGTGCTGCTCGCCGTCGCCGGTATAGGTTTGTGGCTGCTGTTCCGAAGATACCGCCGGCCGCGCCGCGTCAGGCGTAGTACCGGCCCAGCACTTCGCTCTTGAAATCGAAGAAGCTGCCGTCGTCGATCGCGAGGCGGGCGTCATCCACGAGCTTCACGGTGAACCGCTCGTTGTGGATGGAGATCAGCGTGTGGCTGACCATCTCGTTCGCCTTGTAGAGGTGGTGGATGTAGGCGCGGGTGTAGTTGGCGCAGGCGTAGCAGTCGCAGCCCTCCACCAGCGGGGTGAAGTCGCGCTTGAACCGGGCGTTGGACAGGTTCTTGCGGCCGTCGGGGGTGTAGAAGGCCGAGTTGCGGGCGACGCGCGTGGGGGAGACGCAGTCGAAGGTGTCCGCGCCGTTCTCGATGGCGGTGAAGATATCGTCCGGCTCGGAGATACCCAGCAGGTGGCGCGGCTTGTCCTCGGGCAGTTCCTCGTTGCACCAGCGCACGATAGTGCCGAGGTTCTCCTTTTCCAAGGCGCCGCCGATGCCGAAGCCGTCGAAGTTCATGGCGCCGAGGTCGCGGCAGGCCTTGCGGCGCAGATCCTCGTACTGGGCGCCCTGGATCACGCCGAAGAGCGCCTGGTACGGCCGGTGCGAGCGTTCTTCGGTCAGGCGCTCGTGTTCGGCGACGCAGCGCTCGGCCCAGAGCCGGGTGCGTTCCAGGCTGGACTCCTGGTAGCCGCGGGAGTTCATGAGGGTGGTCAGCTCATCGAAGGCGAACATGATGTCGGCACCGAGCTGGTGCTGGACCTGCATCGAAATCTCCGGCGTGAACCGGTGGCGGTCTCCGTTGAGGTGGGACTTGAACCAGACCCCGTCGTCGTCGACGTGCGCCAGCCGTTCCTTGCCGGCGGCGACCCGGTCATCCGCGCCGGAATCAGCGGAGACGGCGTCCATATTGATCACCTTTTTGAAGCCCGAGCCCAGGCTCATCACCTGGAAGCCGCCGGAATCGGTGAAGGTGGGACCGTCCCAGTTCATGAATTTGCCGAGCCCGCCGGCCTCGTCCAGCACATCCGCTCCGGGCTGCAGATACAGATGGTAGGCGTTGGCGAGCAGTGCCTGGGCGCCGAGGTCCTTCATGGACTCGGGCAGCACGGCCTTCACAGTGGCCTTGGTGCCGACGGCGATGAAGGCCGGTGTCTGGATGGTGCCGTGCGGGGTGGTGATGGTGCCGGTGCGTCCATTGAACTCACCGCCGTTGGCCTCGATGTGTGCGGCGGTGGGGCCGGCGGTGTCGGTCAGGCGATTGCCGACGGCGAAGGAAAAGTCAGACTGGGGCACCCGTCCATTCTGCCGCATCGGCGGCGAAGCCCAAGCGGCGGCCTGAACGCGGGCCCGCAGGCTTCCTTGCGGCCGGTGGAGGCAGTTGCGCGCGGCTGTCGCCGGGCTCACGCGGGCTTGTCCGGCTGCTCACTTTTTGCCGCGAATCCCGTGCCGCCGCTGGCCGAAGGCACCGGGCAGCGCAATAGTGGGCTTATCCGAAGCAGCAGAAAGCAGGTCCGGGTGAAGGAGCATGTGCGGGAATTCTTCCGCGTCGGCCCGGCCCGGCAGGACCACATCGTGGGGCTTCGCTGTGCCGCGAGCGTCGGCCTGCCCCTGCTCGTCCTGCTGGCCATGGACCGCTTCGACCTGATGGTCTTCGCCGCCTTCGGCGCGTTCACCGGCATCTACGGCCGCGGCGAGGCCCACGGAGTGCGGCTGCGGCACCAGGGGGAGTTCGGTGTGCTGATCCTGCTGGTCATGTTCGCCGGCGCCTTGACGGCAGCGGCCGACGCCGGACCCTGGGGCATCGTCATCGGCACCACCGTGGTGGCCGGGGTGTTGTCGCTCGCGGTGAACTACTTTGCCCTGCGGCCTGCCGGAGTCATTTTCTTTACCTTCGGCTATGCTGCGATCGGCTCGATCCAGCCGATGGCCCCCCTGGGGCAGGCGATGCTGACCGGCCTCATCAGCGTGGGGCTGGCCATGCTGATCGGGGTGAGCAGCCGGCTTCGGCCGGCCTGGCGGACGTCGATGGCGCCTCCGGCCAAGCGCGTCCTGACCCCCGACCACTGGCGGGAGTTCCGGGTCGAAGCGGGGGCGAACGCGGTCGCGGCGCTCGCCGCCGGAACCATCGCGACGATGGTCGGCCTGGGGCACAACTACTGGGCGATGGTGGCGGCGGTCGCGCCCATCGCCGGTCCCAGCCTTGCCCAGCGGATCAAGAAGGGTGTGCACCGCATCCTCGGAACCTTCGCCGGTGTGGTCGCCGCGGGCCTGCTGCTGGCTCCGCACCCGGCGCCGTGGGTCCTGGTGCTGATGGTGATCGTGCTGCAGTTCGCCGCCGAGATGTTCGTGCTGCGGCACTATGCGCTCGCCCTGATCTTCATCACGCCCCTGGCGCTGATCATGACCGAACTGTCCGCTCCGACCAACCCGGAGGAGCTGATGGTGGACCGCGCCTTGCAGACCGCGATCGGGGCACTGGTCGGCATCAGCCTCGTCTACCTCATGCACCAACGCACGCTGCGGGAGAAGAACCGGCGCCGGTTCCTCAAGAGCCGCGGGGAAAACCCCGCACAGGACTAGGCGACCCGCGCCAGGGTGGTAGTCCGCGCGAGAGTAGCCCTCCGCGCCAGACCCGGCTTCCCGGTTAGAGCGGCCGCCCGACGGTCAGCTCCTCGGACGAGGGGAAGTGCCTGGTACGCCAGGAGTCCCACGCGCCCCGGATCTCGCCCAGCCGCCTGGCACCCAGGCCGTAGGTCGTGATCAGGACCTGCGTGCCGCCGTCGGGCCTTAACCGCTCATGCTTGGGCTGGGTGACGACGATGAGCAGGCCGTCCCCGTGCTCCGCATATGTCCGCACCGTCAGGCCGAGCTGCGCGTCCGTGCGGAACCAGACCTTGCCGCTGATGTTTTCGCCGGTGCTCAGTTCGGCTTCGTAGTCCTCGCCGGGCGCCGGCACGTCCTCCAGGCCGAGGCTTGCCAGGACCCCGCCCTCGGGCACCGCATCGTGCGCGAAGTACGTGGTTTGGCGCGGCGTGTTGGGATGCCGCTCAAGCGCGAAGCGCAGCTGCTGGAGGAAGCTGGTCCAGCCCTCGGTGATGTCCTGGTCCCAGTCCGCCATCTCCGAGCCGGGCTCGATCCTGCCGCGCTCCAGCGTGACTTGGGTGCCGTCGCCGACGGGCTCGAGGGTGAAAGTGTCGCCGCCGTTGGTCACCAGCTTGCGGTGGTCCGCGCCCTCGGTCGTGTTGGTGAAGTAGATTTCGTTGATCTCGTCTTCGAGGCTGTCCAGCTCCCAGCCGTGCCACTGGGCGATCCTGCTCGGCTCGCGCAGCATGACCCAGACCTGCTGGGCATCGGCGTTGATGTGGACGCTCAGCGGACTGTGGTTGCTCTCCGTCATGCGGCAGACTCTACCCCCGGCCGCTCGCGGCTGGCCAGAGCCCTGGCCCGGCGGTCAGCCGGCGGTGAGCTGCTCGTTGAGCGCGCGGACGGCGACGATCTCGTTGGCGATGCGCCGTTCGAGTTCGGCCGGTTCCAGCGTCTCGGATCCGCCGTGCGTGCGCAGGTAGGTCAGCACCGACAGCCGCTCGACCCGCCAGTCCCGCTCCGCGGCCTTGTCCGCCGCGGCCATGGCGCGGTGGATTTCCTTGTCGTAGAGGTTGGGCTCGTTGAGCTGGCGCTGCAGCACGATGGCGTTCATCTTCGCGCGCAGCGGGTCCTTCTCCTCGACCTCGTCCGGCGCCCGCATCGCCTTGGCCAGCCGCTCGGATTCCTCGGCGTTGCCGGCCTCGTGGTGGATGAAGGCGGACATCGCCAGGGCGCCCTGGATCGACTTCCACCGCCCGAAGTTCCCGTCGAAGGGAACATCGGTGATCAACTGGCAGACCCGCAGGGCATTGTCCCGGTCATCGACGTAGACGAAGAGCCGGTGGGCCAGGTCCCGCACGTCCTGCAGGTTGCTGCCGGACTTAATGTTCAGGCCCTTGCTCAGCCGCGCGGCGATGCGCTGGATGTCCATGTCCTTCGGGTGCGCCCGGGCGACGTCCACAATGACCGCCTCCGGCGTCCCCTCCTCTGCGGGTATCAGCTCGAGGTCGTCGAGGGCCAGCGCGCTGGCGGGGCCGGGGCCCGGGCGGGTGGAGGCGACGCGGAGGCTGGAGCCGTGGGCGATACGCACCTTCTTGCCGTCCTTGAGCGTGGCAATCACCAGGGCGGGGGTGCCGAAATCGTCATTGACGACGGCGGTGCCCGCCACCTCGGCGGAATGCTTGCCTCCGCGGCGGAGGAACTTGTGTCCGGGTTCGATCAACTCGGCTTTGATCGTATGGACATACGTTCGCTGCTGCTGATCGGTCATCCGGTCCTCCCTGGCTCAGGCTCAGACCACAGTATATGAATTCGTTACCTGGTTTTCCGAAGTTGCGCCGCGCGGCGCGTGTGTGGTTAAGAACTCGGGGCCGCGTTCCCTCAGCGGCACCAGCCGGCGTGCGCGAGGGCCTGGCGCAGGAGGTTGCCGCGGCCGCCGGTAAACTCCGACTGGACTTCCGGGCTGAGGGCGTCCTCGGGGCTCATCCAGGTCAGCTCCAAGGCGTCCTGCCGCGGGTCGCACTCGCCGGTGACGGGAATGAGGTAGGCCAGGGCAACGCAGTGCTGGCGGTCATCCGTCAGTCCGGTCTCCGACGGCGACGGGAAGTACTCGGCCACGGTGAACGGGGTGGGGGACGCCGGTAGCTGGGGGAAGGCGAGCGGCCCGAGGTCCTTTTCGAGGTGCCGGATCAGCGCGGCGCGGATGGTCTCGCGGTACATCACGCGGCCGGAGACGAACGAGCGGACCATGTGCCCCTGATCGGAGGCCTGCAGCAGGAGCCCGACGTCGGTTACGTAGCCCAGGGCGTCCAGCCGGACCGGGATGGCCTCCACGTACACCATGGGCAGCCGCCGCCTGGCTTCGTAGAGGTCTTCTTCGGAAAGCCAGCCTGGATTCGGGTCCGGTGTGCGCACGTTCATGTACTTGTTGTATCGCACGGCTGAGGTCGAGGTCACGCCGGAACCGCCGGTGGCGGCGCGGTTTCTCCCGAGAGCGTAAGCCTCAGCGGGGGCGGGTGACGCGCAGTTTCCCTCCGCCGGCGGCGTCCGGTCCGTCCGGGTCCGCCACCTCCAGCACAGGTCCGGCCGGGGTGTTCGACACGGCTGCTGCCAGCCCCGCATCGGTGAGTTTCCGGTGCAGGGCCGCCAGGTCGCCGTCGTACTCGAAGGCCAGATCCGCGTCCGGCGCCTGCGCCCGGCGCACGTGGATGACGCCGCCGTTCTTGGCGGTGAAGTCCGCGGCGTCGGGGCCCGAGCTGCGTTCGCGGGCACCGATGTCCGCGAGCACCTTCGCGGCTCCGGCGACGTCCGGGGTGAGCCAGACGGCGGCCACGGTCAGGGCCGGGTCCGCATTGTGCTCGTCGGCGGACTCGTTGACGGGGTCCACGATGAACTCGAGTCCGTCCGGCGGCATGACCTTGACCCGGACGCCGTGGTCCGCGGAGAAGGGCGCGGCGTGGCTGCCGGCCTCCTCGGTGCGCCGGCGGAAGGTCTCCAGGTCGCGGGCCTCGAACCCAAGGGCGGTGGTGGCGTCCGCGGTCGAGGCTGCGGGCATGGCGTGCAGGGCCAGGCGCCCGTGGCCGGCGTCGAGTTCGATCCAGGTGCCATAGTCCGCGGTGACGGCCATGCCGAGCGTCGTCAGCAGCTGCCTGAACTCCTCGGGGCGGGACGTGTAGTGGACCGGGCGGACTCGCAGCATGGCTCCTCCTTGGTTGCGGCACCGTGGCTTCGAAGACCGGCGTGCCGCCGGCCTCGTTTGCTTCCAGACTATGGTGCGGCGGCCGGATGCGCCGCTAGTGTTTGTCCATGCCCGCGGAACTTCCCGAACTGCTGCTGCCCGACGCCGATGCCTGGCGCGCCTGGCTGGAAGAGCACCACGCGGCGTCGGCCGGGGTCTGGCTGGTGCTGCACAAGAAGGGCGGCAACGTGACCGCGCTGGACTATGCCGGGGCCCTCGAAGAGGCCCTGTGCTTCGGCTGGATCGACGGGCAGGCCCGGCGCCGCGACGGGGAGTCCTCCTTCCAGCGGTTCGGCCCGCGGACCAAGCGCAGCGTCTGGTCGCTGCGGAACGTGGAACGGATCGAGGGGCTGGAGGCCGCCGGGAAAATGCACGGCGCCGGCCGGGCGGCGGTCGCGGCGGCGAAGGCGGACGGACGCTGGGAGCGGGCCTATGCGGGCCCGGCCACTGCGGAAGTGCCCGAGGACCTGGCGGCGGCGATCGCGGCCGTACCCGAGGCGCAGGCGATGTTCGACGTGCTGACCTCGCAGAACCGCTTCGCCCTGATCTTCCGGCTCAGCCAGCTGCGCACCCAGGCGGCGCGGGAGAAGAAGATCGCCGGCTTCGTCGAGATGCTGGCGCGGCACGAGGCGCCGCATCCGCAGCGGAAGAAGCCGTAGCCCAGGGCCGCCGGGCAGCCGCGTGGCCGCAATCCAGCCATTACCGGCCAATCGATGCAGGCTGGGCTGCGGTCAGGCCGGGAAGGCCACGCCCTCGCCGATCACGCGCAGGTACAGTTCGGTACCGGGTTTGGTCAGGGTCGCGTTCCAGTGCCGGATGGTGATGGTCTGCTTGTGCCCGTTGCTGGCGGCGGGGCCGTGGAGTTCCAGCTTGACCGTGACCTCGGGGCCGAAGAAGTCAGTCTCCAGCACGGTGCCGCGGATGGCGCCGGTCTCGGCGATGCGGATCTGCTCGGGGCGCAGCATCAGGTGGACCCGGCCCTGGCAGGTCGGGCGCCGGACCGGGATGCCGCCCAGCGCGCAGGTGGCCAGCGAGCCCTGCAGGTCGGCGTCGAGGATCACCGCGTCGCCCAGGAACTCGGCGGTCTCCCGGTCGCTCGGCCGCGTGTACACCACGAACGGGTTGCCGATCTGGGCCAGCACCCCGCGGCGCATGACGGCCACCTGGTCGGCGAAGGAGAGCGCCTCGCCCTGGTCGTGCGTGACCAGGATGGTGGTGACGCCGGCGGCGGCCAGGGTGCCGGCTACGGCCTTGCGGGTAGCCACGCGCAGGCCCGCGTCCAGCGCGCTGAACGGCTCGTCCAGCAGCATCAGCTCGGGTTCGCGGGCCAGCGCCCGCGCCAGGGCGACGCGCTGCTGCTGGCCGCCGGAGAGTTCGTCCGGCCGACGGTCCGCGTAGTCGGGATCCAGCGAGACCATCGCCAGCAGCTCCGCCACCCGGTTCCGGACGGCGGCGCGGCCGGCGAACTTGCGCCGGTCCAGGCCGAACGCGATGTTCTCGCCGACGCTCAGGTGCGGGAAGAGGGCGCCGTCCTGCGCGACGTAGCCCACGTTCCGGCGGTGCGCGGGCACCAGCGTCGTGCCGTCGGCCACCACCTTGCCGTCGAGCATGATGGACCCGGAATCGGGCGCCTCGAACCCGGCGATCAGCCGCAGCAGCGTCGTCTTGCCGCTGCCCGAGGGCCCGACGATCGCCGTCGTAATTCCCCGGTGCACCGAGAGGCTCACGCCGCGCAGGACCTGGGTGCTGCCGAAGGACTTCGTGACGTTGTCGATGATGAGATGGCTGTCCGGGGTGGGGGTATCAGCCGAGGCCGGGCTCACGGGGCGCAGCTCCTTCCAGGCGAGGTCATTGGCCGGCCGCCTTCTGCGACTGGGTATACAGCAGGTACGTCATGGGCAGCGAGAGCAGGATCAGGATGAGCGCGTAGGGCGCCGCCCCGCCGTAATCGATTTCGGAGCTCAGCGACCAGAACCGGGTGGCCAGGGTATTGACGCCGGTGGGGGCCAACAGCAGCGTGGCGGTCAGCTCGTTGGCGATGCCCAGGAACACCAGCGCGGCGCCTCCCGCGGCGGCCGGCGCGGTCAGCCGCAGGGTCACCCGGAGGAACGTCTTCAGCGGCGGGTTGCCCAGGGACTGCGCCGCCTCCTCCAGCTCGCGCGGGGCCTGCGCCAGCCCGGCGCGCAGGTTGACCAGCGCGCGCGGCAGGAACAGCAGCACGTACGCGGCAATGACCAGCGGAACCGTCTGGTACAGCGGCCGCAGGTAGCCGACGGCCACGGTGACGAACGCGAGCGCCACCACGATGCCGGGCAGCGAGGAGGTGATGTAGTTGGTGCCCTCGAGCAGCTTGGTGAACCCGCTCGGATACCGCACCGCCAGCCAGGCGATCGGGAAGGCCAGCAGCACGGTCAGCAACGCCCCGGCCAGGCCGAAGGCGAGCGTCTGCGCCAGCGTGTGGGCGATCTCCGGCAGGTCCCAAATGTCCGCCCCGCCGGCGACCAGCCAGCGCACCACGTTGCCCAGCGGGACGCCGAGCGCCAGCGCGGCCAGGGCCAGGACACCGACGACGGCGATCGGACGGTAGCGCCCGAGCGGCAGGATGGGCGGACGGCTGGCGACGCCGGAGCCGATCCGGGCGTAGCGGGCGTTGCCGCGGATCCGGGACTCGAGCAGCAGCATCGCCAGGCACAGCAGCACCAGCACGCTGGCCAGCATGTTGGCGGCCACGCCGTTGAAGGTGGACTGGTACTGCTCCATGATCGCCGTGGTGAACGTGTTGAACCGGATCATCGAGAAGGCGCCGAACTCGGCCAGCAGGTGCAGGCCCACCAGCAGCGAGCCGCCGGTGATCGGCAGCCAGAGCTGCGGGAGTATGACGCGGAAGAACGCACGCCAGCGGCCCAGGCCCAGCGAGGCGGCCGATTGCTCCAGCGCGGGGTCCATCCGGCGCAGCGCGGCGGCGGCCGGTATGTAGACCAGGGGGTAGTAGGAGAGCACCGAGACCAGCGTGCCGCCGGCGATGCCGCCCAGCGAGGGGATGGTGCTGACCCAGGCGTAGCTGTTGACGAACGCGGGGACGGCCAGCGGGGCCGCCAGCACGAGCGACCAGAAGCGGGCGCCCGGCAGCCGGGTGCGCTCCACCAGCCAGGCCGCGGCGACGCCGATGACGATGCACAGCGGAACGGTGGCCAGCACCAGGCCGACGGTGTTGAAGAGCAGCTCGCCCACGCGCGGCCGGAAGACCAGCTTCACCGCGGTGTCCCAGCCGGTGGCGACGGTCATGATGATGACGAAGCCCAGCGGGATGAGCGTCGCCAGGGAAATAGCGACGGCGGCGGCCACCACCGGTGCCGGCGGGCGGGAGCGGGTGCCCCGCGCCTTGGACCGGATGTTCGAGGGGCCGCTGGAAGTACCGGTAGCCGGGGTCATCGGACCCCGGCTACCGGTAGGGAAGTGCTCACCGAAATAGACTACTCCGGCTTAGAGCAGGCCTGCGCTGGTCATCAGTTCGACGACCTTCTGGTTGTTCAGCTTGGCCGCGTCGACGGGCGGGGCCTGCAGTTCCTCGAGCGGGACCAGGCCCTCGCGCGGGGCGACGTCCTTGCCCACCGGGTACTCGTAGTCCTCGCCGGTGCCAAGGAGTTCCTGGCCCTTCTTGGAGGTGATGAACTCCAGGAACTGCATGGCGGGTTCCTGGTTGTCCGAGGACTTCAGCACGCCGCCGCCGGAGATGCTCACGAAAGCGCCCGGGTCTTCGTTCTTGAAGTAGTGCGGGGCAACATTGCCGGAGTTCTCGCCGGTCTTGGCCTGGTCCGCCGCGTAGTAGTAGTGGTAGATGACGGCGCCGTCGACCTCGCCGGAATTCACGGCCTTCATGGCCGCGCCGTTCTTCGGGTAGACCTTGGCGTTATCCTTCATCGCCTTGAGCCAGTCGGCCGTGGCCTGCTCGCCTTCGAGCTCGAGCATCGCGGAGACGATCGCCTGGAAGTCGGCGCCGCCGGGGGCGGCGCCCCACTTGCCGGCCCACTCCGGCTTCGCCAGGTCCATGATCGACGCCGGCAGGTCGCCTTCCTTGACCGCTTCCTTGTTGTACACGAAGACGGTGGAGCGGGCCGCGACGCCGGTCCACATGTTCGACGACGGGCGGTACTGCTCCGGCACGTTCTCCTGGACCGCGGGGGAGACCTCGGCGAACAGCCCGGCGTTCTCCACCTGCGTCATCGCGGGGGAGTTCTCGGTGATGAAGACGTCGGCGGGGGAGGCGTCGCCTTCCTGGATGATCTGGTTGCTCATCTCCGTGTCGCTGCCCTGGCGGACGTTGACCTTGATGCCGGTTTCGGCGGTGAACTCGTCGACCCAGGCCTGCGTCATGGACTCGTGCTGCGCGTTGTAGACGGTGATTTCGCCGGCGGCCGAGCCCTCAGGCGCCGATGAACCCTCGGGGGCCGAGGAACCGGAGCCGCAGGCGCTGAGCGTCAGGGCCGCCGCCGCGGCGATGGCCGCGGCAGGCAACTTCGGGAAGCGGATCTTCATGGAAAGCCTTTCGGGAATGCGGGCCGCGCGGGCCCGGCCGGGCGCCGCTGCGGAAGTAAGGCAAGCCTTTGCTTGCCCGGCCATTGTGGACTACCGCACACTCAATACACAACACGGATGTTACGTAATGACGTTAAGCAAGCGTGGCGGCGGCCTCCAGCACCATCCAGGCCTGCAGCTGCGTGGATAGCTCCACGGGTTCCCCGGGCGGGTAGGACGTCTTGGCCGCTAGCGCCGGATCCTTGGCGAAGACCAGCACCTCCCAGCTGCGGTGGTTCTCGATCCGGCGGCCGGCCCAGAACCCGTCCGCGGTGTTCGCCACCAGCGACCGGGCGAGCGTCCGCGTGGCCTCGGGCAGCCGGGCCGAGTTCGCGGCCAGCGCCAGGTAGCGGGCCAGGATGCCGGTGAAGAGCCCGCCGTCCCCATCCCCGTGCGTGCGCAGCACCGGCCTGCCCTCGTGCCGCACCGTCAACTGCCCGGCGACAGCGTCGATCAGCCCCGCAGCATGGTCCAGGTCCTGCGGCCGGCCGAGCTCCAGCAGCGCCCCGAGCACCGGCCCCTGGTTGTAGGTGTAGATGTCGGACACCATCACCGCCTCGCCGCCCGCCATCCGCAGCCCGTCGAGGTAAAGCCCGGCACCGCCGTCGTACAGTTTCTCCCGCAGCCAGTCCACGAGCGCCTCGGCGCGCTCCCCCTGGCCGGAGCGGGCGAAGAACAGCGCCGCCGGGGCCGTCGCCGGGACGTTCTTGAAGTCCCGCTGGGTGCTCCAGAACAGGCCGCCGCCCAGATCTTCGGTGTGCGCCGATTCGAGCGCCGGACGGAGCGCGCGCAGCGCAGCCCGGTTGAGGCGGCGCGGCTTCCCGGCCGCCTCCGCCAGCGCGTCGAGGCGCCCGGCCGCGAGGGCCAGCCAGGCCATGTCGTCGTAGTAGGAGTTCGTGAAGTTCAGCAGGTTGCGCAGCCGGATGGTGCGCAGGAGTCGCGCGCCGAGGGCCCCCGCGTCGAAGCCGACGTCGTAATACTGGCCCCGCTCCATCTCCCGCCAGCCCGCGTCCACCAGGCAGTCCAGGTAGTGGGCCTGCCACCAGTAGTGCCACGGCCGCCCGAACGGCCAGAGCCCGCCCTCCGGACGGCGCACGGCGCCGATGTGCGTGAAAGGAAGGCCGAAGAGGCGGTGGCCGAAATGGCCGATGACGGCGCCCGCGGCCTCGTCCGCGCGGCCGGAGGCACGGGTCGTGACGGATGCGCCAGGAGCGGGCGGACGGATTTCGGCAGCCATGGTCCCACCCTAGCGGCCGGCCGCGGCCCGCCGGAGGGGCATTGGGCCTTGTCCGGGGCCCGGTTCGCTGGCGCCGGCTTCCGGCCGGATCCTGAGCCTGCCGGAATCGTGGGACGGGCCACACTATGCTGGCAGTGCGGCCGTCCGAAACGGCCGGGACCGCCGAGCGAGGAGGAATCTTGGAGCTGACCGGAGCCGTAGCCCTGATCACCGGAGGCGCGTCGGGCCTAGGTGCCGCGACCGCCCGGCGGCTGTACGACGGCGGTGCCTCCGTGGTGCTGGTGGACCTGCCGCAATCCGCTGGCGAGGCTTACGCGAAGGAACTCGGCGAGCGTGCGGTGTTCGCGCCCGCGGATGTGACGAGTGAAGCGGACGTGCAGGCCGCGGTCGATGCGGCCGCGGGACTCGGGCCGTTGCGCGTGGTGGTCAACTGCGCCGGCGTGGGGACGCCCGGGAAGGTGCTCGGGCGCAACGGGGTGCTGCCGCTGGCCGACTTCGCCCGGGTGGTGCAGATCAACCTGATCGGCACCTTCAACGTGGTCCGCCTGGCGGCCGCCGCGATGGCGGAGACCGAGCCGGTCGCCACCAGACTCGGTGGCCCCGAGCGCGGCGTCATCGTCAACACCGCCTCCGTGGCGGCGTTCGACGGGCAGATCGGCCAGCCCGCCTATGCGGCATCGAAAGGCGGCGTGGCGGCCATGACCCTGCCGCTCGCCCGCGAATTTGCGCGCTCGCTGATCCGGGTGGTCACCATCGCTCCCGGCATCTTCGAAACGCCGATGATGGCCGGCCTGCCGCAGGAGGCCCAGGAGTCGCTCGGGCACCAGGTCCCGCACCCCTCCCGGCTCGGCCGGCCTGCGGAGTACGCCAGCCTCGCGGCCCACATCGTCGACAACGCCATGCTCAACGGCGAGACCATCCGGCTGGACGGCGCCATCCGCATGGCCCCCAAGTAGGCGAGGCCGGGATGATCACGGCAGTGCACGCTCTGATCTACTCCGAGGACGCGGAGGCTACCCGAACCTTCCTGAGGGACGTGCTGCAATGGCCCTCGGTGGAGGATCCTTCTTCCGGGGCCGGCTGGCTGATCTTCCGGACCGGTCCGGGCGAGCTGGGCGTGCATCCGACGGTCGGGATGTGGGAAGGCGAGGAGTATTCGCACCCGCCCGGGCACCGGATTGCGCTCATGTGCGATGACCTGTCCGTGACCATGGGCGAGCTGGCCGGCCGGGGCGCGGCCTTTACCTGCGGGCCCGAGGATATGGGCTTCGGTGTCGGAGTGATGCTGCAGCTGCCCGGGGCGGAGGACATCCTGCTGTACGAGCCGCGGCACCCCACGGCCTATGGCCTGTAGTCCGCCGCCTTCCGGCCAGCGGAAGAGGGCGCTTGCGCGGCGGCGCCCTGCAGGGCCACGGTGGGAGCATGACGAAGATGAGGCCATCGGCGAACCACTTCGGCGGCGACGTGTCTGCTGGCATCGAGGAAGAGCCGGACGGCGTCATCGCGCTGGAGCCCGAGCTGGCGAGGGTGTGGAAGCTGGCGGCGCCGCTGCTGGCGGTCCGGGACAACGACGCGCACACGCTCTACGCCCTGGGCCTGGCCCGCACCCTGCTGCACGCGCACCCCGAGGCGGATGCCGCCGTCGTGCTTCCCGCGATGATGCTGCACGATGTCGGCTGGTCCCGGGTGCCGCCGGAGGAAGTGCTGGCGGCCATCGCGCCAGGCGGCGGGAGGCCGGACCTGGTGCTGCTGCACGAGAAGGAAGGCGCCCGGCTGGCCGCGGGGATCCTCGAGCAGGTCGGCTGGGACGCCGCGCGCGTGCCGCAGATCCTGGAGATCATCGACGGCCATGACTCGCGCAAAGAGGCGCTGTCCATCGAGGACGCCATCGTGAAGGATTCGGACAAAACCTGGCGGCTGAGCCCGCACGGCATCGACACCGTCATGGAGTGGTTCGGGCTGGAGCGCGGACAGGCCCTGCGGCTGTGCAGCCAGCGGGTGCACGGGCACCTGTTCACCGAGGAGGCCGCGACGATCGCCCGCGCTCTCTCTGCGCTGGAGTCCGTGACGCAGTGGCCCGAACGGCAGGACCTGCTGGCCGGAAGCTGATCCGCGGGCCGTCTTCCGCCTTCGAGTCGCGGAGCCCTCCGGCCGGCGACCAATCGTTCCGTCCGCTTGCCGCGCCGGGACACTGTGGGCGCGGCTAGACTCGTCGGTGCCGGCGAAAACGGCGACGGAGAGGAGGCTGCGTGGCGGGCGGAAACCGGGAACCCGGGAGGACGGTGACGTCCAAGGTCCTCGCTGTTCTGGAGGCGTTCGAGAAGTCCCGCGGCGCCCTGAGCCTGACCGAAATTGCCGAGGGCTCCGGGCTGCCGCTGAGCACGACGCACCGGCTGGTCGCCGAACTCACCGACTGGGGCTTCCTCTCCCGCAGCGCCACTGGCCGGTACCAGCTGGGCATCCGGGTCTGGGAACTGGCACAGAACACAGGACGGCAGCTGCGCGAGGCCGCGCGGCCGTTCGTGCAGGACCTCTTCTCGCTGACCGGCGAGACCTCGCAGCTGGCCGTCCGGGCCGGCAACGAGGTGCTCTACATCGAGCGCATCTACGGGACCAAGCGGGTGCCGCGTGCCTCCCGGGTCGGCGGTCGGCTGCCCATGCACGCGACAGCGGTGGGCAAGGTGATCCTGGCCTACGAAGAGGTGTGGGTCCGCGATGCGTACCTGCACCGCGAGCTGGAGCAGGCCACTGCGCATACGCACACCAATCCACGCCGGCTGGCCGAGGAACTGGTGCAGATCCGCGAGCAGGGCTACGCCACCACCCTGGAGGAGGTGCGGCTGGGGTCCTGCTCGATCGCAGTCCCGGTGTTCCACACGAAGAGGATCGGGGCCGGCCTCGGGCTGGTACTGGCCTCGGCGCAGGCGGCCTCGATGACCCGGCATCTGCCGGTCCTGAGGGGAGTGTCCGCCCAGATCGAACGGGCGACGGCGCACATCCCGCTGGAATCGCTGCTGGGCCTGAGCCGGCGCTGAACCCGCCGCACAGCCAAGCTGCCACCCGGTAATCCGGTTTCTACTCAGTGGAAGGCTGTGGTGCGCATCTCAGGGTGATATGCGCAACACTGGATAGCGAACGAACCGCCGACGGCATCCCCTGCCGGAAGCGGGAGACGATATCCAAGGAGCACAGATGTCACCCTCGACTGAGACGGCCCCCCGTTGCCCGTTCGGCCACGGCGCCGAGGCCCCCGCGGGGCACCACGGCTACCAGCCGTTCCAGATGAAGGACCCGTTCCCGGCCTACGCCGAACTCAGGGCAGAGCAGCCGGTTATGTTCGACGAGCGCATCGGCTACTACGTGGTCACGCGCTACGACGACATTAAGGCTGTCTTCGACGACTGGGAGACCTTCTCCAGCGAGAACGCCCAGGCGCCGGTGCGCGAGCGCGGCCCGGATGCCAAGAAGATCATGGAAGAGGGCGGATTCACCGCCTACTCCGGCCTCTCCGCCCGGCGCCCGCCGGAGCACACCCGGATCCGTTCCGTGGTCCAGAAGGCCTTCACCCCGCGCCGGTTCAAGGTGCTGGAGCCGTTCATCCGGCAGAACGTCGTGGACCAGCTGGAACGGATGCTGGCCAACCCGGAGGGCCGCGGCGACATCTTCCGCGACCTCGCGTACGACGTCCCCACCGTCACGATCCTGACGCTGATCGGCGCCGACGTGGAGCAGGTGGATAAGTTCAAGCGCTGGAGCGACTCGCGCGCAGCGATGACCTGGGGCGACCTGTCCGACGAGGAGCAGATCCCGCACGCGCACAACCTGGTCGAGTACTGGCAGGAATGCCAGCGGCTGGTCCGCGTGGCCCACGAGGAGGGCGGCGACAACCTCACCGCGGACCTCGTGAAGGCCCAGCAGGACGGCGCCGAGATCACCGACCACGAAATCGCCTCGGTCCTCTACAGCATGCTGTTCGCTGGCCACGAGACCACCACCACGCTGATCTCCAACGCCGTGCGCGTACTGCTGGCCCACCCGGAGCAGTGGCAGCAGCTGGTGGCGGATCCCAAGAAGATCCCGGCCGCGATCGACGAGGTCCTGCGCTACGCCGGTTCCATCGTCGGCTGGCGCCGCAAGGCGCTGAAGGACGCCGAGGTCGGCGGAGTCAAGATCCCGGAGGGCGCCGGCCTGCTGCTGCTGATGGGCTCGGCCAACCGCGACGAGACCCGCTTCACCGGCGGCGAGGAGTTCGACATCTCCCGCCCCAATGCCCGCGAGCATCTCTCCTTCGGCTACGGCATCCACTACTGCCTCGGCAACATGCTCGCCAAACTCCAGGCGAAGATCGCGCTGGAGGAAATCGTCCGGCTGGCACCCAACCTGAAGCTGGACCACCCGGAAGCGATCGAGTTCCGCGAGAACCTCTCCTTCCGCGTTCCCGAATCCGTCCCCGTGGCTTGGGAGGCCTAAGCACCATGGAAAGCAACCAGTACATCCAGTTCTTCGACGGCGGCATCGAGCCCACGCTTGAGGCGCTCGGCGGCAAGGGCTCGTCCCTGGTCACCATGACCTCGGCCGGCATGCCGGTCCCTCCCGGCTTCGTCGTCACCACCGCGGCGTTCGACGAGTTCATGTCCGAGGCCGGCATCACGCAGGAGATCCACGACCTCTTGGAAGGCCTGGACCCGGAAGACGTCGCCGAGATGGAGAAGGTCTCGGCCGGCATCCGCGCCGACATCTGCTCCAAGCCCGTGCCGGAGAGCCTGCGGGCCCAGACCCTGGCCGCCTACGAGGCCCTGATGGCCCGGTTCGAGGAAGCCGTCCCGGTGGCGGTCCGCTCCAGCGCCACCGCCGAAGACCTGCCCGATGCCTCCTTCGCCGGCCAGCAGGACACCTACCTGTGGCTCGAAGGGGCCAAGGCCGTCACGGAGCACATCCGGCAGTGCTGGGCCTCGCTCTTCACCGCCCGCGCCATCATTTACCGGCTGAAGAACGGGATCCCCAACGAAGGCCTGTCGATGGCCGTCGTGGTCCAGAAGATGGTCAACTCGAAGGTGTCCGGGGTCGCGATGACCCTCGACCCGGCCAACGGCGACCGCTCGAAGATCACCATCGACTCGTCCTACGGCGTCGGCGAGATGGTCGTCTCCGGGCAGGTCACGCCGGACAACATCGTGCTAGACAAGGTGACGCTCGCCGTCGTCAGCGAACACCTCGGCGACAAGCATGCCGAACTGGTCCCGGACCGCTCCGCCCACACCCTGGTGGAGCGCGAGGTCGACGAGGATCGCCGCGGTCGCCGCAGCCTGAGCGACGACGAACTGCTCGCGGTTGCCTCGATGGCCAAGCGTGCGGAGAAGCACTACAAGTGCCCGCAGGACATCGAGTGGGCGCTGGACGAGGACCTGCCCGACGGCGAGAACCTGCTGCTGCTGCAGTCCCGCCCGGAAACCGTGCACTCCTCCAAGCCGGCCGCGCCCAAGGCCTCCACCGGCGGCTACGCGGCTGCGTTCGGCGCGGTCCCCGCTGGAACCGCCGGAACCGCCGGATCCGGAACCCCGGCCGCGGGCACCGGCTTCAGCCTGGGCAGCATCACCGCCTCGCTGCTCAAGACCACCGCCTGAGCAGCACCGGGTGAGCAGCACCGACCGACCAGCACCGTCGAACCACAGCACCACTGCACTGCAAGTTTGCCAGCCAGGGCCCGACGCCGAGCCCGCACCGAAAGGACGCCCATGTCCATGAAGTCGTTCCCGAAGCCTTCCGAGCTGCCGGTTCCCGCCGGCGCCGAGGGCTGGGAGAAGCTGTACCCGTACTACCTGGTTTTCCAGGACAAGCTCAAGGAGGCCGAGGACGCGAAGTTCTGGTTCTGCGATAGCCAGCACTGGCCCACGGTCTTCAAGCCGTTCGAGACGATCGGCGGCGAGTTCGCGGTCAAGTGCCTGGGCCAGTACAACGCCCGGCACCTGATGATCCCGAACGCCAACGGGATCGAGTTCCGCATCCACCTGGGCTACCTGTACATGTCGCCGATCCCGGTCCCGGAGGAGAAGATCGCCGCGCGCGTGCCGCTGTTCGAACAGCGCGTCGGCCACTACTTCCAGAACTGGGAAGAGCTGCTCAAGCAGTGGCACGTCAAGGTCCGCGGCACGATCGACGAGATGGAGACGCTGTCCTTCAACAAGCTGCCCGACATGGTCCCGATGGAGGACATCACCACCGGCAAGGCCAAGGACGGCTCGGAGGTGCTGCTGGAGAACTACGACCGGCTGATTCAGCTGGCCTACCAGAACTGGCAGTACCACTTCGAGTTCCTGAACCTGGGCTACATCGCCTACCTGGACTTCTTCAACTTCTGCAAGGAAGTCTTCCCGAACATCCCGGACCAGTCGATCGCGACCATGGTCCAGGGCGTGGACATGGAGCTGTTCCGCCCGGACGACGAGCTCAAGCAGCTGGCCAAGCTGGCCGTGGAGCTGGGCATCCAGTCCGCGTTCGCCAACACCGACGACGTCGAAGCGACCCTGGGCGCGGTCCGCGCCTCGGGCGGGGGAGAGCGGTGGATCAGCCAGTATGAGGAAGCCCAGGACCCGTGGTTCAACTTCACGGTGGGCAACGGCTTCTACGGCCACGACAAGTACTGGAAGGAACACCAGGAGATCCCGCTCGGCTACATCGCCGACTACATCCGCCGGCTCGACGAGGGCCAG
This sequence comes from Arthrobacter sp. Marseille-P9274, assembly GCF_946892675.1. Classification (NCBI taxonomy): domain Bacteria; kingdom Bacillati; phylum Actinomycetota; class Actinomycetes; order Micrococcales; family Micrococcaceae; genus Arthrobacter; species Arthrobacter sp. Marseille-P9274. The sequence goes on along the minus strand of NZ_CAMPOV010000004.1, from coordinate 95,478 downwards.
GAGATCATGCGGCCCACCGAGGAGCTCATCGCCGAGAAGGACCGCATCGTCGAGGAGTACCGCGACCTGCTCGAGGGCGAGACCCAGGCCCTCTTCGACGCCAAGCGCCAGCTGGCCGCCACCGCGTACCCGTACGTGGAGAACCACAACTTCTACATCGAGCACTGGACCATGGGCGTGTTCTGGCGCAAGATCCGCGAGCTCTCCCGGATGATGCACGCCGAGGGGTTCTGGAACGAGCCGGAGGACCTGCTCTATCTGGGCCGCAACGAGGTCCGCGACGCGCTCTTCGACCTGGTCACCGGGTGGGGGGTCGGCGCGCAGCCGATCGGCCCGACCTACTGGCCGGAAGAGATCGAGCGGCGCCGGGGCATCATCGACGCGCTCAAGACGGCCCGCCCGCAGCCGGCGCTGAACACCCCGCCGGCCTCCATCACCGAACCGTTCACCCGGATGCTCTGGGGCATCACCACCGAGCAGGTCCAGCAGTGGCTGGGTGCCGGCGAGGAGGTCGAAGGCGGCGGCCTGCGCGGCATGGCGGCCTCCCCGGGCGTGGTCGAGGGCCTGGCCCGCGTCGTGACGGACTCGGACCAGCTCTCCGAGGTCCAGCCCGGCGAGATCCTGGTCGCGACCGTGACCGCCCCGAGCTGGGGCCCGATCTTCGGCAAGATCAAGGCCACGGTCACCGACATCGGCGGCATGATGAGCCACGCCGCGATCGTCTGCCGCGAGTACGGCCTGCCGGCGGTCACCGGCACCGGCTCCGGCTCCACCACGATCAAGACCGGCCAGCGGCTCCGGGTGGACGGCACCAAGGGCACCGTCCAGATCCTGGACGCCGAGGAAGCCGGCGAACCGGCCATCGCCGGCCCGGGCGCGCACAGCCACAGCCACGTCTGAGCCGTTCCCCCAAGCGGCCAGGCGTTCCCCGCCGGACCGGGGCGGCACCCCCATCGCCCCGGTCCGGCCCCTACCGAAAGATCTGACATGACGCAGGAAACCACCCCGACCGCCCCCGGAGCGCACAGCGCGCGCACGGTGCTGATCACCGGCGCCGCCGGCGGACTCGGCCGGGCCTTCGCCCTCGGCTTCGCCGGCCGCGGCTACCGCGTGGCGGTGGCGGACGTGAACCTCGCCGGCGCAGAGGAGACCGCCCGCCTCGTCCGCGAGACGGGTGCTGAGGCGGCAGCCTTCGAGGCCGACGTCACCAGCGCCGAATCCACCAGGGTCCTCGCCGAAAGGTGCGCCGAATTCGGCAACGGAGGGATCGACGTCGTCCTTAATAACGCCGCGATCTACGCCACCGTGACCCGCAGCCCGTTCGAGGAGATCGACCCGGACGAGTGGGACCTGGTGATGAACGTGAACCTCAAGGGCCCGTGGCTGGTCACCCGCGCCGCGAGCAAGTACCTGGCCGAGGGCGGCCGCGTCATCAACCTCTCCTCGGCGACGATCTTCTCCGGCTCGGAGCAGTGGCTGCACTACGTGGCCTCGAAGGGCGGCGTGGTCGCGATGACCCGGGTGCTGGCCAAGGAACTCGGCCGGCGCGGCATCACCGTCAACGCGATCGCCCCGGGCTTCACGCTCACCGAGGCCAGCTACTCGCTGATGGAGAACGCGGAGAACTACGGCGTGGACCGCGGCGCCCTGAAGCGGGCCAGCCAGCCCGAAGACATCGTCGGCGCCGCGCTGTTCCTCGCCGGACCCGACTCCTCCTACATCACCGGCCAGACCCTGGTGGTCGACGGCGGCCGGCAGTTCATCTAGACCTACACAACCGAGAAGGAGATCCCCATGCCTACGGTTCATTTCACCGACGCTGAAGGCGCCGTCCGCGACATTGAAGGCAACATCGGCGACTCGGTCATGGAGACCGCGGTGCGCAACGGCGTGCCCGGCATCGTCGCCGAATGCGGCGGCTCGCTGTCCTGCGCCACCTGCCACGTCTTCGTCCGCGAGGACTGCCTCGACCAGCTCCCCGAGATGGAGGAGATGGAGGACGAGATGCTCTACGGCACCGTCGTTGACCGCGAGGACAACTCGCGCCTGTCCTGCCAGCTGCGCCTGGCCGAGGACACGGACCTTTACGTGACCACCCCGGAAGCCCAGGTCTGACCATGGATGCCACCAAGACAAGCACGACGGCGGCACACTCCGCAGCTGCGGATGGCACCGTCGCCGACGGCGCCGTGCGCACCGGGCTGCTGATCGTCGGGGCGAGCCAGTCCGGCGTGCAGCTGGCGGTGTCGCTGCGGGCGCTGGGCTTCGACGAGCACATCACGCTGCTCGGCGAGGAGGACCACCGGCCCTACCAGCGCCCGGCCCTGTCCAAGGAATTCCTGCAGGGCACGGTGGAGAGCGAGTCGCTGATCTTCCGGTCCAACGAGTACTGGGACGAGCACAACGTCGCCCTGGTCAAGGGCGAGCGGATCGTGCGGATCGAGCGGGAAGCCGACGGCTCCGGCGTGGCGCATGCCGCCTCCGGCGCGCGGTTCCCGTTCAAGCGGCTGGCGCTGACCGTCGGCGCCCGCGCCCGGAAGCTGGACCTGCCCGGCGCGGAGCTGGACGGAGTGGTGTACCTGCGCAATGCGGATGACGCGCTGGCCCTCAAGGCGCAGCTGGACGGCGTCCGCGAGGCCGTGGTCATCGGCGGCGGATTCATCGGGCTCGAGGCCGCGTCCAGCCTGCACAAGATGGGCAAGGCTGTCACCGTGCTCGAGTACGGGCCGCGGCTGATCGGCCGCGCTGTCGGCGAAGAGACCAGCGAATACTTCCTCAACGCGCACCGCGAACGCGGGATGGACATCCGGCTGGACGCCCGGATGAACCGCCTGGTGCCGGCCGAGGACGGAAGCCGGGTGGCCGGCGTCGAACTTTCCGATGGCACCGTGGTGCCCGCGCAGCTGGTGCTGGTCGGCATCGGCGTGGTGCCGAACACCGAGCTGGCTGAACAGCTGGGCCTCGACGTGGACAACGGGATTGTCGTGGACCGGCATGCCGTGGCCTCCGACGGCACCACCGTGGCCGTCGGCGACGTCGCCAACATCCCGAACCCGCTGCCCGGCGCGCCCGAGGGCGAGCGCATTCGGCTCGAAAGCGTCAACAACGCAATCGAGCACGCCAAGGTCGCCGCCTACTCGCTGATGGGCCGCAGCGAGGAGTACGCCGGCATCCCGTGGTTCTGGTCCAACCAGGCGGACCTGAAACTCCAGATCGCCGGGCTGACGCTCGGCTACGACAGCACCGTGGTCCGGCGCGACAACGAGCGCGGCAAGTTCTCCGTCCTGTACTACCGGGACGGCCGGATCATCGCCGCGGACTGCGTGAACGCGCCGCTCGACTTCATGGCTGTCAAGAACGCCCTCGCCAAGGGCCAGAACATTCCCGCGGACGCGGCGGCGGACCCCGCCGTGGTCCTGAAAACCATCGTCACGGACGGCTGAGGAACTGATGAGCACCCCCGAAACGCAGACGCACACCAACGACGGCGCGCCCGCCTGGCCCGGGCAGGACCCCGGCGCCCACGCGGCGGACCCCCGCGCCCGGGCGTTCGCCGAATCCCATCCGGTCCGTCCGGTTCCGGCCACCGGCCCGGTGGACACCTCGCCGGCGTCGCTGACCCCGGCCGCGACGGACCTCGATCGGCTCTGGAAGACCGTGGTGTCCGAGACCCGCGCCCGCGGCAACGACATCCACCTGCCGATCTCGCTGGCCTACGCCGAGCGGCTCTGCCGGGCCCACCCGGAGGCGGACGCGGAGCTGGTGCGCGTGACGATCGTGCTGCACGACACCGGCTGGGCGCACGTGGACGAGTCCCGGATCCTCTCCGAGGGCTTCACCGGCGACTGGCGCAAGGCGGCGATCCGGTACGAGCATGAGGCCGAAGGCTGCAAGGTCGCCCGCCGCGTGCTGCCCGGCCTCGGGTACTCGGCGGAGTTCATCGAGCGCGTCTGCGAGATTATCGACGGGCACGACACCCGGCACGTGGCGTACTCGATTGAGGACGCCCTGGTCCGCGACGCCGACCGGCTGTGGCGCTTCGACCACGCCGGTATCGCGCTGGCCTCGTCCTGGTTCGGGATGACCCCGGACGTCTACACGGACCGGCTTGCCGCCGAAATCATCCCGGAACTCATTACCGATGCCGCGGTGCAGATGGGCACGGCGGACCTGGCGCGCTCCAACGCGCTGCTCAAGACTGGAGTGATCCGATGACTACCATCCCGCATGCCCCGCAGGCAGCCAACCCGGCACCCGGCCAGGCGCCGTCGTCGTTCTCCGGCCCGGCGATCGACGCGCGCGCCGCGCTGTCCCTGCCGTACACCCACGTCGACGACGTCTTCATCGACGGCGCCTGGAGGACGGCGGCGGGCACCGGACGCAACGACGTCACCGACCCCGCGACCGGCCAGGTCTGGGGCTCCGTGCCGGACGGCACCGCCGAGGACATCGACGCCGCCGTCGGAGCCGCGCGCCGCGGGTTCGACGGCGAATGGCCACGGCTGGCGCCCTCGGAACGCGCCGCCTACCTGCTGCGGATCGCCGATGAGGTGGAGAAGCGCGCCACCGAGCTGTCGCTGACCAACACCCGCGAGAACGGCCAGCCTGTCTCCGAATCCTCCGGCGCGGCTGCGAATGCCGCGGGCATCCTCCGGTACTTCGCCTCCCTGGCCGACTACCTTGAGCGCGAGGACGTGCGGCCCTTCCCGCGTGGCGGCGGCGAGTCCGTGGTCCGCCGGGATCCGGTGGGGGTCTGCGCGCTGATTGCGCCGTGGAACTTCCCGATCAACCTGATGGTGATCAAGCTGGCGCCGGCGCTGCTGGCCGGCTGCACCGTGGTGATGAAGCCGGCATCCCCGACGCCGCTGTCCTTCCGGATTATTGTCGACGCCGTGGCCGCCGCGGGCGTGCCCGCCGGCGTGGTCAACCTGGTCACCGGGTCGGGCAGGCTCGGCGACGCGCTGGTCAAGCACCCGGGCGTGGACAAGGTGGCGTTCACCGGTTCGACCCCGGTGGGCCGGAAGATCGCCGCGGCCTGCGGTGAGCTGCTGCGCCCGGTCACGCTGGAGCTCGGCGGCAAGTCCAGCGCCGTGGTGCTGCCGGACGCCGACCTGGACGCCATGTCCCAGGTGCTGATCCGTTCCTGCATGCGCAACACCGGGCAGACCTGCTACATCTCCACCCGCATCCTGGCCCCCGCCGGACGCTATGACGAGGTGGTCGACATGGTCACGGCGACGATCGCGGCCGGCCGGCAGGGTGACCCGCTGGATCCCGCCACGGTCTTCGGCCCGGCGGCCACCGCGTCGCAGTACCGCACGGTGCTCGAGTACGTGGAGTCCGGCCTGGCCGAAGGCGCCCGCGCCACCACCGGCGGCCGCGCCGCCCGGCTCGGCGGCGGACTGGAGCACGGCTACTTCGTGGAGCCCACGGTCTTCGCCGACGTCACCCCGGACATGCGGGTCTCCCGAGAAGAGATCTTCGGCCCCGTGATCTCCGTGCTGAAGTACTCCGACGTGGACGAGGCCGTCGCGCTGGCCAACAACACCGAGTTCGGACTCGGCGGGCTCGTGTTCGGCCAGGACCAGGATGCGGCCCTGGCGGTCGCGGACCGGATGGACACCGGCTCGGTCGGCATCAACTTCTTCGCCTCGAACCACTCGGCACCCTTCGGCGGCCGGCACGATTCGGGCCTCGGCACCGAATACGGGATCGAGGGGCTGAATGCCTACCTCTGCTACAAGTCCATCCACCGGAAGTAGCCGGGCGCTGCTCTTCGCAGCTCTTCCTGTCCGCCCGCGTTCGCTACAGTAGGCCCATGCCGTCCTTCCGAGCCCGCCTCGACATCACCGGGCTCCGTCCGGACCACACCCCGCCCAGCGTGATGGAGGCGGCCACGGACGCCGTCGGCTCCTCCCATGTGGTGGAAGGGCACCAGCTGGATGTCGTGGGCGGAGTCCCGCGGATCACCGTGCGCTTCACGGTGGAGCCGGGGGCGTACGACGACGAGAACCGGCAGGCGCTCCGGGCTGCCGGAGATCTGCAGGACGCCGTGGAAGAGGTCGCGCACAGCCGGAACCTGACCGTGCTGCGCCGCAGCCGCGGCCGCTGGCATCCGCTGGCCTGACGGCGTTGGCGACGCCGCCGCTAGAACTTAAGAGCCCGGCGCCGCCGTCGCTATTGGGGGAGTGACCAGGCGGTGTCCGGGTGTTCGAGGCGTTCGCCGTCCACCACGAGGTCGGTCCGTTCGCTGAAGAAGGCCAGCAGGTCCTTGATCTTGGGGTTCTCCGGGATGGGCGCCGGATAGCTCCAGGCGGCGTCGGGGACGAACGTGTCCCCGGCCCGGATGGACCAGTAGCGGGCCTCGCCCTTGTACGGGCAGCTGGTCACCGTGTCGCTGGCTTCGAGCAGCTCAGTGCGCACGTCCTCGAAGGGCAGGTAGTAGCGGGTCGGCAGGTGGGTTTCGAAGAGCAGCAGCGGCCGGATGCTGTCGGCGATCAGCGTGTCCCCGGCATAGACCTGGACGCGGCGCGAGCTGCGCAGGGTGTCCACGCGCTTGTACGGATCCCTGGCATGGACGAGGACGCGCTCATCCTCCTCGTACCACTCCAGTTGGCGCCAGGAGAAGGTGACGTGGCCAGCCAGCGCCGCCGTGGGGCCGCTCGGATCGGGGTAGGTCCACGCCGCAGCGTCGGCGCGCTTGTTCCCGGCCGTGACGGTCCAGCGGGTCTGTCCGCCGGCCGTCGATTCCCCGGACAGGGCGTCCGGACGGACATCCTCGAGCGGCAGGTAATAGGTCGGCAGGCCGGTCTTGCCGTACTGGACCAGCAGCAGGGCGCGGGAACTGTCGGCGATCAGGGACCCGCCTAGGCGAACCCGGATCCGGCGCGGGGAGGGCTCGGCAAAAGGCTCCGGTGTATACATGCGCGGCAGTCTACGCCGCTGCCCGGCCCCGCGCACGGGTTGAGGGGCCGAGCAGCCCGGCACCGCGGGCGCCGGCCAGCAGGCAGAGCACCAGGCCCAGCGCCACCGCGGCCCGGAGGACGTTGTCCGTGGCCAGGACGCCGCGGGCGCGGCGGAAGTAGGGCCTAACGGAGCCGGGGAGCGGAACCGACGGAAGCGGCTACCGCGGCTCGGAGGCGGGGCAGGGACTGTGGCCGGGCCGGCGGGGACTGTGGCCGGGCCGGCGGGGACGGTGGCGCGGTCGGTGGGGACGGCGGCAGCCCGCCGGCACCGCCCGGAGGGCAGCGGACCGGCGGCGCAGGCGGATGACGGCGGCAAGGACCATGCCCACCAGTATGCCGACCAGCGTCCCCAGCGCAACGTTGGCCCACAGCGGCAGGTCCGTGGCGAGTCCGCTCGCGAGCCCCAGCCCGGTCATCCACACAGCCCAGATGGCCGAGCCCGATGCCGAGGAAATCAGGAACGGCTTCAGCGGCACCTCGGCCAGCCCGGCGGCCGCCACCGACGCGGTCCGGCCTCCCGGAATAAAGCGGGCCGCGACGATGGCTGCGTAGGTGGAGGACTCGCCGGCCTTCTGCAGCGCCGCGGTCACGCCGCGGTCAACCAGTCGGCCCCAGCGCCAGCGGTTGAGCCAGGCATTGAGGCCGCCCCGGAACAGCAGGAACAGCAGCGCGTCGCCGCCGAAGCTGCCCGCGAAGGCGGTAAGCACCACCAGCGGAAGGAGGAGCTCGCCGTGGGCCAGCAGCGTGCCACCGCCGATCACCAGGACTTCCGAGGGCGACGCCGGCACGGGCGCGTCCGCGATGACGAGCACCAGGGTCATCGGATAGTAGAGCCATTGCCACGGCCCCTCGGGGATCTCCACCCCAACAACCTACCCCGCGGCCCAGCGCGGTGACAGACTGGGGAGCGTGGAGATCCGGATCCTCGAAGACGACATCACCCGGCGGCACGTGGACGCGATTGTCAACGCAGCCAACTCGTCGCTGCTCGGCGGCGGGGGAGTGGACGGCGCCATCCACCGCGCCGCCGGGCCCGAACTGCTCGCCGCCTGCCGCGAACTGCGGACCGGCCCCTACCCGCAGGGCCTGCCCACGGGCGGCGCGGTGCATACGGAGGCGTTCAACTTGCCGGCCCGCTGGGTCATCCACACCGTGGGGCCCAACCGCCATGCCGGCGAGACCGATCCGGCGCTGCTCGCCTCCTGCTTCCGCGGCAGCCTCGAGGTCGCGGACCGGCTCGGCGCGCTCTCCGTCGCGTTCCCGGCCATCAGCGCCGGCATCTACGGCTGGCAGCCGGACACCGTAGCGCGGGTCGGGCTGACGGAGGTTTTGGCGTACGACGGCGGTGTGCAGGTCGTGGAGTTCGTGCTGTTTTCGGCCGGGCTGGCCGAGGTATTCCGCTCGGTGCACGCCGAGCTTGCCGCGTAACTGCCCCGCAGGGGGAGGGGCTAAGGAGCCGGCGGGCCCGGTAACTCGGGGACCGCGGGCATGACACGTTGGACTGAATCCGAGGCGCCGCCGTCGTTGTTTTGTTGCTGCAAGTCCTGGTCCCGCCTGCTGTAGTAGCGCCGAAGCCACAGCGACAGGCCGTCCAGCCCGGGGAACAGCACCCGTTCGGTGACATTCACTTGGTCCAGATGGTCCCGGACGCGCCACTTGAGCCTCGCCGGAATGATGACTTTCCGGTGCAGCTCCGGATGGCGCGCGAGCCAAGCGCCGAGCCCGGCTTCGGGGCCGGACATGGTGGAGAAGATAGCCGCCTGGTTGACAATCCGCTCGTCCAGCGAAGGTGGCTCGAAAAACAAGGGGATGCGCTCGCCGTCGTCGTCCCGGAAACGATCGAACTCCGTGAGGGTGTAGGCCGCGCGGGACAGCGTCTCGGTAGTGAACAGGCCGCCACCCAACGGCTCGACGACGCTTCGCAGTTCGTCGGGCAGCAGCTCGTGCACCGCCGCGTAGTCCACGCACCAGATGGCGCCCGCCTCCTGGTTTCGCTCGGGCAGCCGCGTCGCGAAATGCAGGGCGACGTAGGGCGAGTGGGACCAGTCCAGCAGGCGGGTGGGCAGGCCGTGGTGCTGGGCCACGCTGAGCCAGTTCCAGTCCGAATCGCCGGGTGAGGTGTCACGGTGCGCGTATTTGCGGAAGTTGCGCAGAATATGGGGTTCGACGGCGGCGCTTGAGTCCCCGCGCAACCGGAACAGCCCGGTGTTCAGGTCATGGGCGGCGGCAGAATGGCCGCGGTAGGCCACCGGGAGGCGTGTCCGGTGTCGCGAAGGCTGCCAGTCGCCGCTGGTCAGGACCTCCAGGAGGCCGAACAGGTCATTCTCATCCACCTCGACGACGTTGTCCATGGCGGCTCCCTTCGCTTCCTGATCAGCCGGCCAGCGCCGGCTCCGGCTCGGCGGCCCGGGCCCATTCGGAGAGTTCGAGCCGGCTGCGGAAGCCGGTTGCGCGGCCGGTGAGCGGGTCCGTGAATTCGATGCCCCGGGCCAGCAGCTGCAGCGGGCGGGTGAAGTCGTCCGGCGCCTTGTCCAGCAGCACCGGGTAGAACGGGTCGTGCAGGATGCCGATGCCCAGCGACGCCATGTGGACGCGGAGCTGGTGCGTCTTGCCGGTGTGCGGCAGCAGCCGGTAGCGGCCCAGCCCCTGGTGCTCGGCGGCGAGTTCGAGGCGGGTTTCGGCGTTCGGTTCGCCGTCGACGACCTCGGCGAGCAGGTAGGTCCGCGACTTCACCATGCGGTTCCGGACGATCCGCGGGAACTCCAGCTCCTCGGATACGGGGGCGATCGCCTCGTATTCCTTGGCGACCTGGCGCTTCTCGAACAGCACCTGGTACTTGCCGCGCGTGGCCGGGTTGGTGGAGAACAGCAGCACCCCGGCGGTCAGCCGGTCCAGCCGGTGCATGGGGATCAGGTCCGGCAGGTCGAGCTGGCGGCGGAGCCGGACGAGCGCCGACTCCTGGATGTAGGTGCCGCCCGGGGTGGTGGGCAGGAAGTGCGGCTTGTCCACGACCAGGATGTTCTCGTCCTGGTGCAGAATGCCCAGCTCCACCGGCAGGCGCTCCTCGGCGGGCAGGGTGCGGTAGTACCAGATGAAGGTATGGGCTTCGAGCGGCGTGCTGCGGTCGAGCCGGACACCGCCTTCGCCGACGATCTCGCCGCGGTCGAAGCGGTCCAGGATCCCGTCCGGGTCGACGTGGCCCCAGCGGTGCAGCATGTAGTCCAGCGCCGTCTCCCACGGACCCGTCGCGGGCAGGCGCAGGCGGGTGGCGTTGACGCCATCGCGCACGGGAAGCGGGGATTCCATCACCCATCAAGGGTACCGGCTCGGCCCCCGCACCTCAGCCGCAGCCGACCACCTGGTACAGGGCGGCACGGCCCTGGGAATCGATGAGCTTGAAACCATTGGCTTCGGTGAGGTCCTGCAGCCCGGCGGCGACTGAAGTCTCGCCCGGGTGCACGGAGCTGTTGCCGAAGTCCAGGACGTACCGGACGCTCTGGTCGCGCGCGGCCTCGCAGATTGCGGGATCCCCGGTCATCTCGTCGAGCCGGCCCATGATGAGCTGGCCCTCCGTGGTGGGGGAGCTCTGGCCGGAGGGAACGAGGGTGGGACGGTCCGTGTAGGAGTACGAGAGGGAAGCGCCGGTCATCGGGTTGCCCGCGATCACGGCTCCCGGCGGAACGTGTTCGGGGATGCGCTTGATCAGGGCGAGTTCGTCCGTGGTCAGCAGGTACGAGCTGTCCGTGAAGCGGTACTTGAACTCCGCGTCTTCGATACCGCGCTGGGCGGCGAAGAGCGGTGCGACCGCCAGCGCGACGACGGTGAGGACTGCCGCGGCCACCGGCCGGAGCCACGGCGGCTGTTTCTTGTCGCGGCGCGCGAGCCAGGCGCGGAAGAAGGACCGGGCGGTGCCGGCCAGGGCGACGCCGCCGAGGGCCGCGATGAGGATGCCGGCCACCGGCAGCATGGCGCTGATGCGGAAGAAATCGTTGTACCAGATGCCGGAGACCAGCCAGCGGAACTCCGGCGCTTCCTTCCAGTTCCCCACGACAAAGAGCACCGCCGCGACCAGGTAGACGCCGATGGTCCAGCGGTCCCGGCGGACATTGAGGACCACGGCGACGCCGACGATGGTCAGCGCGGTCGCCAGGACCGCCATCGGGCGGTCGAGCGGGGCATGGAACACGACTTCGTAGAGGGCCCGCAGGACGTTGCCGAGGTCGTCCCAGTTGGCGGAGCTGCTCCTTGCGGGCCGCAGCAGTCCCCAGAGGAACCCGGCGACGACCAGGTAGGCGACGGCGCCGAGCGCGGCATTGCGCTTGTCGCGGCGGGTGCCGCCGCGGTAGAGGCCGTAGGCGGCAGCGATGACCATGGGCGTGGCCAGGGCCAGCAGCCCCATGATGGTGGCGGGGTGCGCCAGCGCCAGGCCGGGCAGCAGGCCGGCGAGCAGGACGAGGTTGCCCTCCACCGAGATGGACGACGGCTGGCCTATCCGCAGCAGCTGGATGACCAGGCCGAGCGCCACCGGCAGCATGGCGATGGACAGCATGAACGGATACACGACGCCGAATTCCAGCAGCAGGTACGGGAAGCTGCTGTAGGCGGTGGAAAGGACCGCGGCCACCAGCAGCGGCATCATGCGTTCGCCGGTGAGCCGGCTGACCAGGAAGAGGCAGCCGGTGCTCCAGATGCCGGTGATGATGACCAGGTTCGTCACGTTGATGGCCACCGGGACCGGCACGCCGCTGGTAATCATCACCAGCGAGACGACGTCGTGCCAGCCGGCCGGGTAGAAGATGCCCGCGTCGATGGCGCCCAGGTAACCCAGCTCCAGCGAGGAGGCGTTGGACGTGTCCGCGATGTAGCGGATGGCGTTGAGATGGAAGATGTTGTCGTGGGACTGCGCGATGTTCTCCGGGGCCCCGATGATCCACAGGATGTAGGCGGCCAGCGGGAGGGCGGAGACGGCCCACGTGATGAGCACGGTCCGCCACGGAGCCGGGCTCGCGCCCGCCACATGTGCGTGGTGCAGGCGGTTGCGCATAAGCCGGCGCAGCAGCCAGAGCGCGGCCGCCACCAAGACGGTGACCGTCAGCACCAGCGGCCACGACCAGGGCAACCCCGTTAGATTGCCCAGCTCGGCCGCGACCACGATGGCGGTGACGCTGAACGGCCCGGCCACCGCTACCAGCGTCAGGCGGCGCAGGCCGAGGACGGCACCCCAGATCAGGCCGGGGCCGAAAATGAGCACCACGGCCACCACAAAGGCCGGAATGGTCTCGACCCAGGTCATTGTCCCCCTCGTATGTTTCTGCTGCTCATCATATGGTCTCGGGCTGGCAGCGCGGGCAGAAGTACAGGTCACGCTCGGTGAGCTCGGTGTCGCCCAGCAACGTGTGGACCACGGGCGTGCCGCAGCGCAGGCAGGGTTTTCCGGCCCGCCCGTAGACCCAGACCGGGCTGGCATTCCGGCCGCCTGGCCCGCCGACGGTGTTGCGGCGGCTGCGGTCCTTGTTCGCCTCAAGCAAGGTCTTGGCGAGCTGCACGATCCGCGGCAGCTCCGCCACCCGGCCGACGGGGGCCAACGGATGGACCCGGGCCAGGAAGCACAGCTCGGCGCGGTAGACGTTGCCGATCCCGGCCAGGTTCCGCTGGTCCAGCAGCGCAAGGCCGACGGCCCGGTCCGGCTGTGCCGTCAGCCGGCGGAGCGCCTCGGCGGCGTCCCAGTCCGGTCCCAGCAGGTCCGGTCCGAGATGCCCGACGGCGCTGCCTTCCTCCGCCGTGGGCAGCAGGTCGAGGATGCCGAGCAGGAAGCCGACGGCGGTGGCCTGCGCCGTCCGCAGCACGATCCGCGCCTGGAAGGCCGGTTTGTTCCAACGCTGGTCCGGCGCGTAGACCCGCCAGCTGCCCTCCATCTTCAGGTGCGAGTGGATGCTCAGGGCACCGGCCGGCCCGCTGGTGCGGATGAGCAGGTGCTTGCCGCGCGAGACCGCCTCGTCCACCGTGTTGCCGGCCAGGTCCGCCGTGGCATAACGCGGCACGCGGAAGTCCGACGCCGTCAGTTCCTGTCCGGCGAGGGCACGCTGCAGGACCCCGGCCGTGCGCCAGATGGTGTCCCCTTCAGGCACGGAACCTCAGTCCCCGCGGCGTGGTGTAGAAACCGGCGCCGGTCAACGCCCGCGCAGCCTCCGTGTCCAGCACCGGGACGCCGTTGACCTTCTCCACGGCCATCTTGTCCGCGGCCCCGCGCCGGATCACCGCCACCAGGGCCGCGGCGCAGAGCGAGAGGTCCTCCGGATCCTCGGTGAAGGTTAGCAGCGTCTTGCCGCCGCGCTCCACGTAGAGCACCAGTTCGCCGTCGACGAGCACCACCAGCGCGCCCGCCTTGCGGCCGGGCCGGTGCCCGCCGTCCTGCGCCGGCCAGGGCAGCGCGGCCCCGTAGGGATTCGCCGGGTCCGTGGCGGCCAAAGCGACGGCGGCCCGCGGCTGCTCGGCCAGCTGGGCGTCCCGGTTGAAGGACCGCAGCCGGTCCACCGTCGCCGGGACCGCGAACTGCGCGGCGCCGAGGTGCTCGATGAAGTAGCCCCGGCGGCAGCGCCCGGTCTCCTCCAGTTTCGCCAGCACCTTGTACAGCAGCCCGAAGCCGCCGGGGACCCCCTCGCTAACGACCGACCCGCGGGTTACCACGCCGTAGCGGTCCAGCAGGAGCTCGGCGGTCGCGTGGGCGTGGACCGTCGTATCCGGCTCGGGGGAGGGCAGGAGCGACCAGCGCCCGCCGGCCAGCGGGGGTGCACCGCGTGGCGGCTGGCCGCCCGCCTGGCCCGGCCGCAGCCCGGACCCGCCGAGCGTGTGCATCCGGCCGATCCGTCCCAGCCGGGCGGAGCGTGCCCGCGGCGCGGACGGCCGCTGCCGGTGCGCCGTGCTCCCGCCGGCGAGGAGCGCCCGCACGGGGGCAAAGGTGTCATTGGTGATCCGCCCGGCCCAGACCAGTTCCCAGAGGGCGGTAACGACGTCGGTGTCCGCGGCCTGGGTGCCGGCCGCGGCGAGGGCGTCGGCGAGCTGGCGGAAGAAGAACGCGCCGCCGCCGTACTGGCCCTGGGCTGAGAGGACGTTCAGCAGTTCGTACTGCAGCACGCTCGGCTCGAAGTCGGGTTGCGGGTTCAGCGTCAGCGGCGCGTTCTCGGCCAGCTGCAGGCTGATCCAGCCGTCGTTGCCGGGGAGCGAGCCGGCGCCGGACCAGAGCACCTCGCCGGTGGCCATGAGCTCGTCCAGCATCGCCGGCGCGTAGTTCGCCACGCGGGAGCCGAGGACCAGCGGCTCCCAGGCCGAGGCCGGGATCGGCACTCCGGAGAGCTGGTCGACCACGGTGGCGATTCCGTCCAGCCCGCGCAGGCCGGAGCCGACGTTCTGCCATACCGGCAGGAACCGGCCGTAGGTGGCGGCGTCCACCGGCTCCACTTCCTGGCGCAGCGCGGCCAGCGAGCGCCGGCGGATCCTGCGCAGGACTTCGACATCGCACCACTCGGTCACGCCGGGCTGCGGCGGCCGTTCGCTGTCCGGCGGCCGGAACTCCCCGTCCGCCACCCGGCCGTCCTTGAGCAGCCGCCGGAGCGCGGTGTCCACCACGGCCACGCCCAGCCCGAGCCGCTCGGCGCATTCCGGCGCGGTAAACGGACCGTGCGTGCGCGCGTACCGGCCCACCAGGTCCCCGAGCGGATCCGCGACCGGCTCGATAAAGGCCAGGGGCACGCCCATCGGCAGCGGGACGCCGATGGCGTCGCGCAGCCGGGCGGCATCCTCGATGGCCGCCCACCGCTCAACGCCGGCGATGCCCACCTTGAGCGCGCGGTTGGCCTGCGCCAGCTCCGCCAGCAGCGGCTCCACATCGGCAGCATGGGCCGAGCCGGCCGCAGCGGCAGCGGCGCCGTTCGGCCCGATGTCCCCGGGCCCGGCGCCGTTCGGCCCGATGTCCCCGGGCCCGGCCCCCTCCAGCGCCTCCGGGCCACCGGGCCCGGCTCCCTCCGTCGTCTCAGCCTCCGGAGGCCGGACGCGCTCGGCGACCTCCGCCGTCGTTAGCGGTCCCAGCAGCCGGAGCAGGTCCGCGATGCCCTCCGCGCCGCGCACCTTCCGGTCCTCCGTGAGCCGCTGCAGCTCCCGCTCCGTCCGCGCGATGATGCCGGCGTCCAGCAGCTCGCGCAGTTCGGCGCGGCCCAGCAGGTCATTCAGCAGCGTCGGGTCCAGGGAGAGCGCCGCGGCGCGGCGCTCCGCCAGCGGCGAGTCCCCCTCATAGAGGAAGGAGGCGACGTAGCCATAGAGCAGCGAGCGGGCGAACGGCGAGGGCTGCGGCGTGGCGGTCTCCACCAGCCGCAGCTCGCGCCGCCCGATGGCCGCGGCCAGGTCCTTCAGCGCCGGCAGGTCGTAGACATCCTGCAGGCACTCGCGCACGGTTTCCAGCACGATCGGGAAGGTCGGGTACTTCCGGGCGACGTCCAGCAGCTGGGCCGACCGCTGGCGCTGCTGCCACAGCGGCGTGCGCTTGGCCGGGTTCTGCCGCGGGAGCAGCAGGGCGCGGGCGGCGCATTCGCGGAAGCGCGAGGCGAACAGCGCCGAGCCGCCCACCTCGGCGGTGACGATCGCGTCCAGCTCCTCCGGGTCGAAGAGGAACAGGTCCGCACCCGGCGGCTCATCCTCCATCATCGGCACCCGCAGCACGATCCCGTCATCCGCGGCCATCGCGGAGCCGTCCATTCCGTATCGCTGGTGCAGCCGGGCGCCCACGGCCAGTGCCCACGGCGCGTGGACCGGCAGCCCGAACGGGCTGTGCAGCACCACCCGCCAGTCGCCGAGCTCGTCGTGGAACCGCTCGACCACCAGCGTGCGGTCGCTCGGGATGACGTCCGTGGCCTGGCGCTGCTCGGCCAGGTAGGCGGTCAGGTTGTCCGCGGCCCAGTCGTCCAGCCCGCTGGCCCGCAGCCGCTCGAGCGCGGTCTCCGGCGCGGCGGCGGTCACTTCCCGGACGAACGCGCCGAGGGCCCGGCCGAGCTCCACCGGGCGGCCCAGAGAGTCGCCCTTCCAGAAGGGCAGCTTGCCGGGCTGGCCGAACGCGGGGGAGACCAGCACCCGGTCATGCGTGATGTCCTCGATCTTCCAGCTGGTGGCGCCGAGCGCGAAGACATCCCCGACCCGGGACTCATAGACCATCTCCTCGTCGAGTTCGCCGACCCGGCGGCCGCCCCTGCTCTTGGAGGTGCCGACCGTTCCCGGGTCCTCCGAGCCGACCAGGTAGACGCCGAAGAGCCCGCGGTCCGGAATCGTGCCGCCGGAGGTGACGGCCAGCCGCTGCGCTCCGGGCCGGCCGGTGATGGTGCCGGCGACGCGGTCCCAGACGATCCGCGGGCGCAGCTCGGCGAACTCGTCGCTGGGGTAGCGCCCGGCGAGCAGGTCCAGGGTCGCGTCATAGGCGGAGCGCGGCAGGGTGGCGAAGGGCGCGGAGCGGCGTACGACGTCGAACCATTCCTCCACGTCGATGCTTCCCAGGGCGGTGGCCGCCACGGTTTGCTGCGCCAGGATATCCAGCGGATTCGCCGGGATGAAGAGCGGCTCGATCTTGCCCGCGAGCATCCGTTCCACCGTGACCGTGGTGTTGACCAGGTCCTGGCGGTGCTTCGGGAAGAGCACGCCCTGCGAGGTCTCGCCGACCTGGTGCCCAGCGCGGCCCACGCGCTGGAGGCCGCTGGCCACCGACTGCGGGGACTCCACCTGCACTACCAGGTCCACCGCGCCCATGTCGATGCCGAGCTCCAGGCTCGACGTGGCGACGACGCAGCGCAGCCGCCCGGTCTTCAGGTCATCCTCGATCTGGGCGCGCTGGTCCTTGCTGACTGAACCGTGGTGCGCCCGCGCCAGCACCGCCTCGGCGCCGGACGTCGAACCGGCCTGGGCCATGATCTGAGCCGGCGGGTTGGCCGGGGCAGGAACCGGGGCGGTTCCAGCCTCGGCAGCCGGCCCGTCCGGGGACGGGGAAGGCGCCGCCTCATCCCAGACGGAGGGGGCCAGCCGCTCGGCCCAGATCTCGTTCAACCGAGCCGTGAGCCGCTCGGCCAGCCGGCGGGAGTTGGCGAAGACGATCGTCGACCGGTTGGCGGCGATCAGGTCCACGATCTTCTCTTCGACGTGCGGCCAGATCGACGCCGGCTGGGCGCCGGGGCCGAGTTCTTCCTGGCTCGGCGCGGCCAGGGCGGTCATGTCCTCGACCGGAACGGTGACAGTCAGGTCCCAGGACTTGGTGGCCGGCGGCGCGACAATTTCCACCGGCGCGCTGCCGCCGAGGAACCGGGCGACGGTGTCCAGCGGTTCCACGGTGGCGGACAGCCCGATCCGCTGCGCGCGGCCGGGCAGCATCGCGTCCAGCCGCTCGAGGGACACCGCCAGGTGGGCGCCGCGCTTGGTGCCGGCGACGGCGTGGACCTCGTCGATGATGACGGTGTCCACCGCCGCCAAAGTCTCCCTCGCCTTGGAGGTCAGCATCAGGAACAGGGACTCCGGCGTCGTAATCAGGATGTCCGGCGGGTGGGTCAGGAGCCGGCGCCGTTCGTTGGCCGGGGTGTCCCCGGAGCGGACGCCGACGGTGATGTCCGGAGCCGGCAGGCCGAGGCGCTTGGCGGTCTGCGTGATGCCGATCAGCGGGGCGCGCAGGTTCCGTTCGACGTCCACGCCGAGGGCCTTCAGCGGCGAGATGTACAGCACCCGCGTGCCGGTGTTCCTGGGCGGCTTCTTCCGGGCAGGCTTAAGGTCCCCGGGCGGTAGTTCGGCCGGAACCTCCGCCTTCGCGATGAACGTGTCCAGCGCCCAGAGGAACGCGGCCAGGGTCTTTCCCGAACCGGTGGGCGCAACGACCAGGGCGTGCGAGCCCGAGGAGACGGCCTGCCAGGCGCCGGCCTGGGCGTCCGTGGGCGCACGGAATGCGCCGGCGAACCACTCGCGGGTGGCCGGCGTGAAACGGTCCAAAACCGCTGCGGCGGCTGGCTGCTGTCCCATCGTGCCCAGCCTACGCCCGGGGACCGACAGTATTCGGATTCTCCCGGCCGCCGGCAGCCGGAGAATCGGGGCCGCGCTGCATGGTGAGTCAGGCCGGCTGGAAGGTTCCCACGGTCATCAGCACGATCTCGTCGTTGGCGCAGCCGACCGTCTGCTGCGCCGCCTCCAGCCAGGCCGTGTCGTTGGGCGGGTAGACGCGCACCGCCGCGACGTCCGTCCGGTCGCATTCGGGGCCGTAGTTGTCCGCATTGGTCTGCTGCAATTGGGCCACGGCAGAGGCGCCGGGAGCCAGCGGCACGGTCACCGGCTTGGCCGCCGGATCGCGGTCCGCGGGTGCACCGATCTGCTGGTCCGCGGCCCCCACATAGGAAACGCCGGGATAGCCGCGAACTGTGCAGTCGGCGGAGCCCGTGTTGGTGACGATGAAGCTGCGGTAGACGCTGCCCGCCGCACCGCCGCCCGGCTCCGTGCGGATTTCCGCCGCCAGCTGGTCGGCCTTGCACTCGCCGCTTTTCGCCGCCGAGGTGGTTTCCGGCGCAGCGGCGGTAGTTTCCGGCGCAGCAGCAGTCGTGCCGGGGACGGATTCGGCGGCCGGAGCGGAGGACGAGTCGGACCCCGCCGGGGTGGAGGCAGGAGACGACGCCGGTGTGGTCTCGGCCGGCGCGGTTTCCTGAGGCTGGCCGCAGCCGCCGAGCAGGAGGGCCAGACCGACTACCGATACCGCGGCGGATGCCTGCGCAATAACTCGTTTCACCATGCCTCCACCCTTACCGCGCCCCGGGCCCGAGTCAACGGAAGCGGACCCGGGACGCGCCGAAAGGCAGGATTATTTCTTCAGCCCGCGGGTCCGTGCCAGCGCCGTGGCGCCGGCGGCGAGCCCCAGCAGGCCGGCGCCGAGCCCGACCCAGCCCGCGGCGCCTGCGCCGCCGTCGCCCGCCGGGCTGGTGGACGCTGCCGCCTCGGTACCGGTACCAGCGCCTTCCTGTGCGGCCGGCTCAGCCGCAACGTGGCCGTGGTCCTCGGCCTGCGCGGCGGTGACAATCAGGGTCGGCGCCGGGGATTCGAGGTTGTGGCCGTCCTGTCCCTCTTCGGCCACCTGTGCCCAGTCGGTGGAGCCCTTTTCGCAGGTCTGCAGCACCGGGAACGCCAGCGTCTCGCCCTCGGCGTTGGGCAGCTGGACCTTCACCGAGAGCACGTCCCGCACGCCGTCCGCCAGCGGCTCCTTCGCCGTGTAAACGATCTGGCTGACACGCTCGGTAACGGAGGCACCGCCCTCGACCTTCTTGGGTGCGTCCAGCTTTTCGGTCACCTTCTCCACGGTCCAGCCGGGGTGGGCGGTGGGCGTCGCATCGTCCAGCTGCTCGGGCAGCGTGATGGCGATCTTGGTGGTGGGCGATCCTTCGCAGCCGTGGGCGAAGTCGAAGCCGAGCACTGAACTGGATCCTGCGGCGGTGCTGTCCGGATTGACGTGGACGTGGGCGGAGGCCGAGCCCGCGCCGAGGCCGGCCAGGCCGATTGTGGCGGCAGCGGCGAGCGAGGTGCGGATGGCCAAGCGGGTGGTTTTCATGGCAAGTCCTTTCAGGGCGCGCCGGAGTGGCGCAGGGTGCGCCGAGGAGGCGCGCGGTGATGGTGCCCGAACGGGCGGTATTGCTTACTGAAAGGACGGCGCGGGCGGCCCGCGCAGCGGATGGAGTTCGAGCTGGCACAGCGTGCGCAGCAGCCGCGGCGTCGCAGCCGGGCTGGGGCGGCCGGGCACAGGCTGGACGACGGCGGAGGGCAGCCGGACCAGGGGGCGCAGCCAGGCTGCGAGCGCCCAGAGCGCTTCTTCGCCCCGGGCCAGCATTAGTCCGATGAAGGCCGTGGCGATCACATGGGCGGCGAGCATGGCTGCCCCGTGATCGGCAGCCGAGTGCGAAGCCGCGGCGACGCAATCGAGGGACCCCGCCCCCGCATGGCTGTGCCCGCCCGCCTCGGTGCAGTTCGACGTCGAACTCAGGACGGTAAAGGCCTGGTGCAGGAGCAACTGGCTGGCGCCGAGGGCGGCGGCCGTGGTCGCGGCGCCAAGTTTCCGTCCGGCCAGCACCATGACCGGCAACAGGGTCAGCGCGCCGAGGGCAACAACGACGGCGGTGGCCGGCAGGGTGCCTCCGCCGGCCACGTGGGCGGCGGCGGAGAGGCAGAAGGCAGCGGCGCTGAACCCGCCCGCGCGCAGCAGGCGCAGCGGTGCCTTGCTCTCCATGGCCGCCTCCTCTGCGCCCGTTTCTACAATTCGTAAAAGTCTAGCTGCATTAGCCGCGGACTCCGTAGCCGCGGATTCCGCGGCTACTGGTGATGGTAGGGACGGCCGCTTGCAATTTCCTGAGCCCGGTACAGCTGTTCGATGAGGATCAGCCGCACCAGCTGGTGCGGGAAGACGAGCTTGGAGAGGGACCAGACGAAGTCCGCGCGCCGGTGGATGGTCTCGTCCACTCCGTAGGCCCCGCCGATGATCAACGTGACGTTGCGCGAGCTGTCCAACGGGGCCTGGAGGGTCCGGGCGAGCGAGGGGGAATCGATGTTCCTGCCGCGCTCGTCCAGGAGGATGACGAAGTCGCCGGCGTTCCTGCCGGAGAGCTTGGCCAGGAGCTGGGTGGACTCTTCCTTCCGCGCCGCGTCATTTTCGCGGGCGGAGTGGGGGATCGGCAGCCACGTGACATCGAAGGGCTTCTTCAGCCGTTTCTCGTAGCGGTCGATCCCTTCGGCCACCCAGCTCTCATGCTTTCGGCCGATGGTCAGGATGCGCAGGGACATGGACCCATTGTCCCAGCCGCCGACCGGTCGGGAATCAGTGGCTCCTTTCCCCGTTCGAGGAAAGGACCGGGGCCTCCGAGAAGCGCTCGGGCGCGGCGGTCCGGCTGCCGTCCTTGTGGGCGAGGTTCCGCGCGAGGTCGGCCAGGTCGACGCCCGTCAGCGACTTGAGCATGGAGAGCGTCTCGGCGAGGTTGGCGGTCACGCTCTGGCTGAGCTTGCCCGCGCCGTCGTTCGATATGACCGTCAGGTCCTTGATCTGGCCGTACGGAGCCGCGAGCTCGCGGGCGACCTCCGGCAGCGTGGCCAGCATCCGGTCGAGTACGGCGGCATCGTTAAACTGCTTGTACGCCTCGGCCTTCGCCAGGGTGGCGGACGCCTCGGCCTCGCCCTGGGCACGGACGGCCGCCGCGTGCGCGGCGCCTTCGAGCTCGACCGCCTGCGCGTCCGCCCGGCGGCGCGCCAGCTCAGCCTCGGCGGCCAGGAACGCGGCGGCCTTCGCGGCTTCGGCGATCTGGACCTGGCGGTAACGCTCGGCATCGGCCGGACGGCGGACCTCGGTGTCCAGCTGCTTGGCCTTCAATTCGGCCTGCCGGACGGCCACCAGCTCCTCCTGCTCGAGGATGCGCTGCTGCTGGGCGGCTTCGGCCAGCGGGCCGGCGGCGTTGGCGCTGGCCAGGCGGGCGTCCGTCTCTTCCTTGATCTCGGCCTGCTTCAGCGCCAGCGTCTGCTGAGCCACCGCGACCTTCTCGTCCGCCAGGGCCTGGGCCTCGGCGGCTTCCCGGGTTGCCTGGGCCTCGGCAATGGCGGCCAGCTTCGCGACCTCGGCGGCCTGCGGGCGGCCCATATTGGTGATGTAGTCGCCCTGGTCGTCGACCGACGAGATCTGGAAGGTGTCGATGACCAACCCCTGGTTGTTCATCGAATGTTCCGCTTCCTCCGAGACGGAGGCGGCGAAGGAGGCACGGTCCTGGATGATCTGTTCCACTGTGAGGGTGCCGACGACGGCGCGCAGCGAACCGGCCAGGATTTCCTGGGTGTAATGGTCGATCTGGTCCTGCTGGTTGAGGAAGCGCTGGGCGGCCCGCCGGATGGAGACGTCGTCCCCGCCGACCTTGACCTGGGCCACGCCGGTCAGCTGCAGCTGGATGCCGTTTTTGGAGATGCCTTCGATGTCCACCCGGATCTGCCGGGAGGCCAGCGACATGCTGTAGGCCCGCTGCACGAACGGATAGACGATGACGCGGCCGCCGGAGACGACCTTCTGGTCCTCCTGGCCGCCGCGGCCGGTGATGATGAGTG
Organism: Arthrobacter sp. Marseille-P9274; assembly: GCF_946892675.1. Classification (NCBI taxonomy): domain Bacteria; kingdom Bacillati; phylum Actinomycetota; class Actinomycetes; order Micrococcales; family Micrococcaceae; genus Arthrobacter; species Arthrobacter sp. Marseille-P9274. Next base: position 73,387 of record NZ_CAMPOV010000004.1, on the reverse strand, counting down.
CCTCGGACGGGCCGGCGACGCGGTAGGCACGCATGATGCCCACCAGGACGACGAGGACAATGACGACGATGGCGGCCAATAAGCCAAGTTCCATGGCGATGCGACTTTCGTTGAGACTGGACGGATGATGCGGTGACCGCCGCGGATTCGCATCACGCCGGTACCCCCGCTTCCGATCCTAGCCGCCGGCCGATTGGCGTTATCGTCCCGTGATTCCGGCTGTGGAAAGGGCAAGCCGCACATGCCGGCCTAGCCTTCGGGTGAGGGGAACTTCCGGACCGTGAGGATCTGCGCGGCGCGTCCCACGAGGCCCTGTTCGTCGAAGAGGTCCGAGGCCGTCAGCCCGACCCCGTCGGGCCCGAAGTGCACGCGCGTGTCCAACCCCGTCCAGCCGCCCGCAGGCTGGCGGAACAGGTGGACGGTCAGGTCGACGTTGGGGAACATGTACTCCCTGGGATCCTGGCGGACGGCGATGCCGTTGGCGGTGTCCACGAACGCCAGGAAACGCGCCACGGGCTCGGAATCCTCGCCGTCGACCAGGGTGTACGGGCCGCGGACCCAGACTGCCCCGTTTCCGGGACCGCGGTCCGCGACGCTGCGGAACTCGGTCGAATGGATGAACCCGCCGTCCCAGACGGAGCTGACCGCAGCGGGCGGACACTCATGCGGCGCAGGCAGGGCGCCGCCGTCGCCCCCGGCCACCTCCGCCGTGTCCCCGGTCAGCAGCCGCCAGACGAAGGCCCGGATGGCCGGACGGCCGTTGCCGCTCATCGTCGCCTCGATCAGTTCAATGGTGCGCCCCGGGCGGATCACCTCGGTGGTCACCTCGACCTCGCCGCCCGGAATGATGCCCAGGATCTCGAAGGTCACCTGGCTCAGCGCCATCTCAGGCCGCGGATGGTTGCGCTGCACGGCGTGGACCAGCAGGCCGGACGCCGGCGCCATGTGCTGTTCGTGGTCGTTCCAGGCGCCCTGCGAATGCAGCGTGGAGTGGAAGCGGGTGGCGTCCAGCCGGACGTAGTAGGAATCCGGAACAGGTTCGCTCTGCGCGCCGATGTGCTCGGTGGCAGAGGTCATGATGGAGTCGGCCATCCTCCCACTGTAATGACAGGGCGGGGCAAAGGCGCCGGACAAAGCAGCAGCCCCGCACCGGATAACCGGGGCGGGGCTGTGCACTAGCTGGCGGTGACGGTGGGATTTGAACCCACGTTGGCTGTTACACCAAACAACATTTCGAGTGTTGCACCTTCGGCCGCTCGGACACGTCACCAACGCAGACCAACTTTACCGGGTGATGGCCCAATGACCCAAAACGTCCTTGTCGGCTAGCTGTGCTGGCCCCGGTGGGCCTCGAAGAAGCGGCGCAGGACGTCGCCGCACTCGTCCTTGCGCACGCCGGGGTAGACCTCCACCCAGTGGTTGAGCCGGCGTTCGCGCAGGATGTCAAAGACGCTCCCCGCCGCTCCGGCCTTGGGATCCCATGCCCCGAAGACCACCGAGGGGATGCGGGCCAGCACCGTGGCACCGGCGCACATCGCGCACGGCTCCAGCGTGACCACGAGGGTGCAGCCGTCTAGCCGCCAGGAACCCAGCACCCCGGCGGCCTCCCGGATGGCGACCACCTCGGCGTGCGCGGTGGGGTCGTGGCGCGCCTCGCGCTCGTTGCGCCCGGTGCCGATCACCGCACCGTCCGGGCCAATAACGACGGCGCCGATCGGCACGTCTGCCGTGTCCAGTGCCGCGCGGGCCTCGGCCAGGGCCAACTCCATCCAGGCGCCGTGCCGGCGGTCCATTTCGGTCATTGCCCCATTCTCGCCCAGCACCGCGGGCAGCATTTCCGATTCGCGTGCAGGAGCGATGTTTGTGCTGGACAGGGGCCGCCGGTAGTTTTGTGGCATGCGCGTTCTCGAAGTGGACCACCCCCTTGTTGCCCATAAACTCACGGTGCTCCGCGACAAGACCACCCCATCGCCGGTGTTCCGCCAGCTGACCGAAGAGCTCGTCACGCTGCTGGCGTACGAGGCGACCCGGGATGTGCGCACCGAGCCGGTGGAGATCGAAACGCCGGTCACCCGCACGGTGGGCACCGCCTTCACCAAGCCAACGCCGCTGGTGGTCCCGATCCTTCGCGCCGGACTCGGCATGCTCGAGGGCATGACCAAGCTGGTCCCCACCGCCGAAGTCGGCTTCCTGGGCATGGCCCGCAACGAGGAAACCCTCGAAGCCATCACCTACGCCGAACGGCTGCCGGCCGATCTCACCGGTCGGCAGGTCTTCGTGCTGGACCCGATGCTCGCCACCGGCGGCACCCTCCGCGAGGCCATCAAATTCCTGTTCCGGCGCGGCGCCGCGGACGTGACCTGCATCTGCCTGCTGGCCGCACCCGAGGGCCTGAAGGTGCTTGAGGAAGAGCTCGGCGGGACCAACGTGACCATCGTGGTGGCCTCCATCGACGAGAAGCTCAACGAGAAGGCCTACATCGTTCCCGGCCTCGGTGACGCCGGCGACAGGCTCTACGGCGTCGCGGGCTAACCCGCGACCGGCTTCGCGGAACCCGGCGGAAACGCCGCCCCAACGGGACATGTCCGGATATTGAACGGCTTGCATGCTAAGCCAACTTGTGTTCGTTCAAAAATGAAGCTATTTCACCCGGCCTGCATAACTATTCAGCCCAAGCCGCGGGGTTTCATCCACAGATGGCCTATATTTATTCACCCTCCTGATTGTGACTTGCAGCACGTTATGCGCTGAACTGTCCGAATAGTGAGACAAGCCGTCTATTGTTACTTGCACGTACGGAATATTACGGCGAAACTCAGAGACGTGAACAACATTCCAGCCGCACTTGCGCAGGCAGAAATCCATCCCGGTTCCGATACCGGCTGGACGAAGTGCTGTTGTCGAATGCAGGCCTGACTCACCACCCCTTCGAGATCATTCAGGCAATAAATCCAGCGTCCCAATGGCGGGCAAAGAGCATCCCGTGCGGGGCACACCATGCATTCGCGCCGCGATGACGGCCATTCACACAAAGGTTTTAGGGAACATGTCAGTTTCATCCGGATACGTCCACATCTCCGTACGCAACGCCCAGAACCGCGCCGCCGCAGCGCAGCGCCAGGGTGCAGCCCGGCCGCCCTACGGCGGCCAGCAACCCGCGGGACATCCCGGGCAGCAGCAGTACCGCGTGCTGCGTTCTGTTCCCGGGCAGTACGACGGCGACAGCGCGGCGCCCACCACGGCGCCGACCCCGGTGGTCACGCCTAACGGCCTCCCGGGCCCGCAGGCGGTCTCGGCTGACACAGTGGCCCGCGGGTTCGTCCTCTATGTAGGCCTTGACGAGTCCGCCGCGGCGGCGGCCGGCACCTCGCTGACCAAGCTCGCGTCGCAGATCCGCTCCTACGTCCAGAGCCTGGTGCCCGGAGCGCAGAGCCACGCCGCCGTCGCCATCGCTCCGGCCGATGCGCCCGGCGAGAATATCGACGTCGTCCGCCAGGCCCTCGGAGACCCGACGGCCGGCCGCCGGCCCCGGACAGAGGTGCAGCGCACCCCGCAGCCCGCCCAGCAGTCGGCCCGGCCCAGCGGCGTGCTGATCGACCTCTCCCGCCGCGAAGTCCACCTCGACGGGGAGTCCCTGAACCTCACGTTCAAGGAGTTCGAGCTGCTGAACTACCTGGTCGAGAACGCCTCGCGGACCGTCGGCCGCGATGAGCTGCTCTCCGGCCTGTGGAAGAACGCCGAGGAAGTCCCGAACGAACGGACCATCGACGTCCACATCCGCCGCCTCCGCTCCAAGCTGGGCCGCCTGGCCAACACGGTGCGGACCGTGCGCGGCCAGGGCTACCGCTTCTACGAGCACCCCGAGGTCGTCGTCTGGGCGGCCCCGGAGTACTCCATCTAGGTCCGGCCCGAACCTCCGGCCCGCCCGCAGCCCCTTCCGGAACCGGCTAAAGCAGCCGCCCGGCCGGTTCTGCGGGCGCGTCCGCTTAAAGGCCGTACTCCTCCAGCAGCCGAAGCCACACTTCGCTGATGGTCGGGTAGGCGGGCACGGCATGCCAGAGCCGCTCCAGCGGCACCTCGCCGACGACGGCAATGGTGGCCGCATGCAGGAGCTCGGACACATCGGGGCCGGCGAACGTGGCGCCGAGCAGCACCTTGCGGTCCTCGTCCACGACCAGCTGCGCCCAGCCGTCGTAGCCGTCCGCGTGCAGCGCGGATCCGGCGACGGCGATCGGGAGTTCGGTTGCCGAGGCGTCCAGGCCGTGCTCCCGGGCCTTTTCGAGCGTCAGCCCGACCATCGCCACCTCGGGATCCGTGAAGACGACGGACGGGACTGCCCGCTCGTCCGCCGTCGCCGTGTACTTGCTCCAGGCGGCCGGTTCGTTGCCGGCGGCCAGCCTCCCGGCGGCCCGCGCCGCGATCGCGTCTCCGGCGGCCCGGGCCTCGTACTTGCCTTGGTGGGTCAGCAGTACCTTGCCGGCGGCGTCGCCGACCGCGTACAGCCATTGTCCGGGGACGCCGGCGACCAGCCCGGTGGCATCCGTCGTCAGCTCCTCGGGGACGAGCCCCACGTGTTCCAGGCCCAGCGCGGCCAGGGCCGGCCGCCGCCCGGTGGCGACCAGCAGCCGCTCTGCACTAACCGGGCTAACCGCGGTAGCCGTCGTGCCGCCGTCGCTAGCGGCCGGAAATTGCGCCCGTACGCCCGCTCCTTCCCGCGCCACCGACTCCGTCGCAGTGTGCAGCCGCACGTCCACGCCGTCGGCCCGCAGCCCGGCCTCGACCAGCCGCTGTGCCGGCTCCGGATACGCGGACAGCAGGCCTCCGCGGGCGACCAGCGTGACCGTGGAACCGAGCCGCGCGAAGGCCTGCGCGAGCTCGGCGCCGGAGACGCCGCCGCCAAGCACCAGCAGGCTCCGCGGCACCTCCCGCGCTGCGGTGGCCTCCCGCGTTCCCCAGAACGGCACCTCGTCGAGCCCCGGGACCCGGGGCACCGAGGGTGTCGAACCTGTTGCCAGAACGACGGCGTGGCGCGCCTCGATCGCGGTCGTGCCTTCGTCCGTGGCCACCTCGACCTTGTTCCTGCCCGCCAGGCGCGCCGTCCCGCGCAGGAGCTCTATGCCGGCGCCGCGGACCCAATCGACCTGGGACGAGTCCTCCCAGCCTGAGGTGAAGGCGGTCCGGCGTGCCAGGACGGCGTCGCGGTCCAGCACGCCTGTGGCGGCCTGCCGGGCTCCTTCGACCCGCCGGGCGGCCGCCAGGGCGGTTCCGGGGCGCAGCAGGGCTTTGGAGGGCATGCAGGCCCAGTAGGAGCATTCCCCGCCGACCAGGTCCTTCTCCACCAGGATGGTCTTCAAGCCGGCCGCCGCGGTGCGTCCCGCGAGGTTCTCGCCGACGGCGCCGCCGCCGATCACCACGACGTCCGCGGCCAGTGTCTGGTTGGTCATGGACCGAGCCTCGCAGGTGGGGGAGGGCGGCACAAGGCCCTATCGGGGGCGGGCGGAATAGACTGGCGGGCATGAGCGCCCACCATCTACGGAAACTGATGATCATGCGCCATGCCAAGTCGGCGTGGCCGCTCGGCGTGGAGGACCACGAACGGCCGCTGGCCCAGCGCGGGAACAATGAGGCGCCGATGGTAGGGCGGTGGATGGCCAAGCACCACCATGTACCGGACTTCATTCTGTGTTCGTCGGCGCTGCGGACCCGGCAGACCTGCACGTGGGTCTGCAGCGAGCTCGGCGACAAGGCGCCGACGGCGATGCTCTCCGACGCCCTCTACGACTCGACTGCCACGCAGGTGCTCAGCGAGATCAACCAGTTGCCGGACACGATCACCAGCCTGCTCGTCATCAGCCACATGCCGGCGGTGCAGGACCTGGCCATGCGGCTGGCCTCGGTGGAATCGGACGAGGAGGCGGTGATGAACATGGCCTCGCACTATCCGACATCGGGCCTGACGGTCCTGGAGCACGGCAAGAGCTGGGCGGAACTGGACGGCCGGGATGCGAAGGTCACGGCCTTCATCGTGAAGCGCTGACGCTGGCCCCGACCCGCTGCGGGGGCAGCGGCTTCGGCCACGCCCCCCGCAGCGGCCGAAGACCTGGCCTGGGAGCTGAACCGACGGTCGTCGGGAAACGCAGAAGGACCCGGCCTAAGCCGGGTCCTTCTTGATGGTGCGCCCAGAGGGATTCGAACCCCCGGCCTTCTGTTCCGTAGACAGACGCTCTATCCAGCTGAGCTATGGGCGCTTGGCCTCGCGGCCGGATATAACTCTAGCCTGTTTACCTCCCGGTCACCAAATCGGCAGGGGTGTGATCTGCGCCGCCCCTCTGCAGCCGCGGAATTCCGGGGCTTTGGGCCCTTCCGGTGTCCGATTGGCTCAATATGAACTAGACCGGTCTATATGACCTTAATCACATAACCAGTACCTGCGAGACGTGGAAATCCGCGGAATCTCGCGGGCGAAGCAAAAAGAGGGGCGGAATGTGACGGACAACAACAATTCCGCCCAACAGTGCGACCCCTAACATCAATAAACACCACTGGCCCGATGGAAGGGAAGAGTCATGGGCATTACCGCGCGTCAGCCGCTTCTTGACGAATCGCTCGAGAACGCACCAACTACACACGCCAAGCTTCTGGCCTGGGTTGCCGAAGTTTCCGAGCTGACGCAGCCTGACTCTGTCTATTGGGTCGACGGTTCCGAAAAAGAGAACACAAGGCTCACGGACGAACTGGTCGAGGCGGGCACATTGCAGCGCCTGAATCCGGAACTCTTCCCCAACTCCTTCGCCGGTTCTTCGGATCCGAAGGACGTCGCCCGGGTCGAGGAGCGCACATTCATCTGCTCGGAGAACGAGCGGGATGCGGGATTCACCAACAACTGGATGGATCCGGCCGAAATGAAGGCCATCCTGACGGAGCGCTTCAAGGGCAGCATGCGCGGACGCACGATGTATGTGATTCCGTTCGTGATGGGCCATCTGGACGCCGAGGACCCGAAGTTCGGCGTGGAGATCACCGACAGCGCCTACGTGGTGGCGTCCATGCGCATCATGGCCCGCATCGGCACGGACGTGCTGCGGAAGATGGAAGAGACGGACGCGTTCTTTGTCCCGGCCCTGCATTCCGTCGGCGCCCCGCTGGAGCCGGGCCAGAAGGATGTCCCGTGGCCGTGCAATGAGGAGAAGTGGATCGTGCACTTCCCGGAGGAGCGTTCCATCTGGTCCTTCGGCTCCGGCTACGGCGGCAACGCGCTGCTGGGCAAGAAGTGCTACTCACTGCGCATCGCCTCGGTGATGGCACGCGATGAGGGCTGGCTCGCCGAGCACATGCTGATCCTCAAGCTGACCAGCCCGGAAAACAAGAGCTACCACATCGCGGCCGCCTTCCCTTCCGCCTGCGGCAAGACGAACCTGGCCCTGCTCGATCCCACCATCGACGGCTGGAAGGCCGAGACCCTGGGCGACGACATCAACTGGATGCGTTTCGGCAAGGACGGTGAACTGCGCGGGGTGAACCCGGAGGCCGGGCTGTTCGGCGTCGCTCCCGGAACCGGGTGGAGCACCAACCCGAACGCCATGCGGGCCATCGCCAAGGGCAACTCCATCTTCACCAACGTTGCGCTCACCGACGACGGCGGTGTCTGGTGGGAAGGCATGACGGAGGAGACCCCGGCACACCTGACCGACTGGCAGGGCAACGACTGGACCCCGGAATCCGGCCGTCCGGCCGCGCACCCGAACTCCCGGTTCTGCACGCCGATCGAACAGATCGACATGCTCGCCGACGACTACCACGACCCGGAGGGCGTCAAGATCGACGCGATCCTGTTCGGCGGCCGCCGCAAGACGACCGTTCCGCTGGTCACCGAGGCGCACGACTGGGCGCACGGCATCTTCATGGGCGCCACACTGTCATCGGAAACGACCGCAGCGGCCGCCGGCGCCGTCGGTGTGGTCCGCCGCGATCCGATGGCGATGCTGCCCTTCATCGGCTACGACGCGGGCGACTACCTCAAGCACTGGATCACCGTCTCGGGCAAGAGCGACCCGGAGCACCTGCCCAAGATCTTCCTGGTCAACTGGTTCCGCCGCACGGCCGACGGCGGCTTCGCCTGGCCGGGCTTCGGCGACAACTCGCGCGTGCTGAAGTGGGCCATCGAGCGCATCGAAGGCAAGGCGGACGCCGTCGAGACCCCGATCGGCTTCATTCCGACCCCGGATTCGCTGGACCTGACCGGCCTGGACATGACTCCGGCCGACGTCGAGGAAGCCGTCAAGGTGGACCCGACGGAGTGGCACGAAGAGGTCAAGGGCATCGAGGAGTGGTTCGCCCGCTTCGGCGACTCCCTGCCGGCCGAACTGGCCGCGCAGCTGGACGAGCTGAAGGAGCGCTTCGCCTGATCCGTCCCGCAAAGGCGGCCGAGACTGACTGAGCACGGCCGCCTGGACACCTCAGGCTGGCAAGGAGAGGACCTCCGGCGGACAACGTCGGGGGTCCTCTCCTTTGTCGTCCTGGTTCCTTGAGCCCTCCCGGGAGCCGGCGTAGCTTGTAGGAACCACCCGTTTCCGAAGCCGAGGCGAAGCACATGAAGGCCACCGCCGGCCCAGGCCGCCGCGTCGCGGTGCCGCCGGCGCTGCGGAGGGCCCTGCCGGGGCTTTTGGCCGTCATGATCCTGGCGGCCCTCGACCAGACCATCATGGCGGCTGCCCTGCCGGCCATCGCCGGGGACCTCGGCGGGCTCGACCAAATGTCCGCCATCATCACCGGCTACCTCGTCGCTGCGGCGGCCGCGATGCCCCTCGGCGGCAAGCTCGGGGACGCTTACGGCCGCAAGCGGGTGCTGCAGGGGGCGCTGGTGGTGTTCCTGGCCGGCGCGGCGCTTTGCCCGCTCGCCCGGTCCGTCCTGGCACTGGTCGGCTCGGCCTACATCGCGGCTGCGGTGGCGGGGCCGCTGGCCGGCGGCGCCGCCGTGGACCTTCTCTCCTGGCACTGGATTTTCTACGCGTACCTGCCGCTTGGCCTCGCGGCGCTGCTGGTGGTCTCGCTGACCCTGCATCTGCCGGCGGTTCCGCGCGGCCGGAAGATCGATTTCCGCGGCGCCGCTCTCCTGACGCTGGCCATCGTCGCCTTTGTCCTGCTCTGCAGCATGGGGAGCTACCCCGGTCCTGCCTGGCTCGCACCGGCGCTGGCCGTGCTGGCCGGGGCGGGAATAGCCGGCTGGCTGCTCTCGTCGCGGCGGGCCGCGGATCCGATCATCCCGCTGGTCCTTTTCCGGGAGCGCGGGTTCGCGATCCCCGTGGCTATCAGCTGCCTGATCGGCTTCACCATGTTCGGCGCCGTCAGCTACCTGCCGGCCTTCCTGCAGGTCGGTATGGGAATGTCGGCGACGGGCTCGGGCGGCCTGCTGCTCGTGCTCATGCTGGCGGTCCTGTTCTCAGTCGTTGTGTCCGGGCTGCTGATCACGCGCACGGGCCGCTACAAGATCTTCCCGATCGCCGGCACACTGTCGGCCGCGGGCGGGATGCTGGTCTTCGCCGGGGTGCGGCCGGGCAGCAGCCTTGCCCGGATCGTGCTGTCGGTAGCGCTGATCGGCCTCGGCATCGGGCTGGTCATGCAGGTCACGGGCCTGGTGGTGCAGAACACCGTCCCCCGGACGGACCTCGGCGCGGCCACCTCCATGGTGACATTCCTGCGGCAGATCGGGGCCGCCGTCGGCGTCGCCGTCCTAGGGACCCTGATCACGCTGCGGTTCAACGCCGCTCTTCCCGACGCGGTGGCTGCGGGCCTCAGCGGCCGGCTGGACTCGGTCACGCCGGAACTGCTGGCGCAGCTGCCGGCGGCGGCCCGGGCCGCGGTGGCGGTGGCTTTCGCCGATGCCGTTCCTCCGCTGTTCGGCTATACCGGCGCGATCCTCGCGGTGGCCTTCGTACTGACGCTGTTCCTGCCCGAGCGCCGGCTCCGGACCACCGCGTATTCCGAGGAGCTGCCGCCGGAAGGAACCTCCGATGCGTGAGGAGCTGACGGCGCCGCTGGCGGACTTCGGGGCGGCCGACGTGGCGGCCGCGGGCGGCAAGGGGGCCAACCTCGGGAAGCTGGTGCGCGGCGGCTTCCCGGTGCCGCCGGGCTTCGTCGTCACCACCGCCGCCTACCGGCTGCTGCTCGCAGAGACCGGGCTGGGCGGGGAGCTGGCGCGTCTGTTGGAAGCCGGCGGCGAGTCCCGCCCGCCGGGTACGACGCGCAGCGGGGCGGACGGGATGGCTGCCGGGCCGGCGGGGCAACCGGCCACCGGCCCGGACGGCGCGGCGATCCGGGATCTCTTCGCCGGCGCCAGCATGCCCGACCGGGTGCGCGCCGCGGTCATCGCCGCCTACCGGGAGCTGGGCGGCGGCCCCGTGGCGGTGCGTTCCAGCGCGACGGCGGAGGACCTGCCCGGCGCTGCGTTCGCCGGCCAGCAGGACACCTTCCTCGACGTCGACGGCGAGCAGGCCGTGCTCCGGGCCGTGGCCGGGTGCTGGACCTCGCTCTGGACCGACCGGGCCATGGCCTACCGGACCCGGAACGGGATCGACCCGCACGAGGTGGGCATCGCCGTCGTTATCCAACGCATGGTGCCGGCGGAGGCCGCGGGCGTCCTGTTCACGGCGAATCCCGTCACCGGAACGCGCGGTGAGCTGGTGGTGGAGGCGGCCGCCGGACTCGGCGAGGCCGTCGTCTCCGGAGCGGTCACGCCGGACAGCTACGTGCTGGACGTCCACGGCGCGCTGCTGCGGTTCACGCCGGGGCAGGGCGGGGCAGTGCTGGGCCCGGCGCAGCTGGAAGGGCTGGCCCGCCTGGCCGGGCGCGTGCAGGAGCTCTTCGGGCGCCCCCAGGACATCGAGTGGGCCCTGGCGGACGGCGGCCTCCACGTGCTGCAGGCCCGGCCGATGACCGCGCTGCCGCCCGAGCCACCGCGCCTGAACCGCCTGCAGCGGCTGGTGGGGCCGTTCTTCCTGGAGATGTTCCAGCAGCGGCCGTACCCGCTGGATGTGTCGGGCTGGATGCAGCACGGGATCGGGGCGATGCTGGAGCGGATGGCTGGCAGCGTGGGCGCGCGGTTTCCGCCGCTGCCGCGGCTCCTGCCGGAGGAAGACGGCGTGGTGGTGCAGCTGATCCTGCCGCTGCCGCGCCCAACGCTGCGGATGCTGGCAGCGCCGCTGTCCGTGCTGCGCCGCGCGCGCCGGTTCGATGCGGCGCAGTGGACCGAGGACCCGCGGTTTGCGGCTTTCCTGGCCGAGGTCGAGCGGCTGCGGGCGGGGGACCTTGCCGCGCTGCCGGCGCGGGCCGTGCTGGGCGCGGCGGAGGATGCGCTGTCGGCGATGGCGCTGATTACCGAGCTGCGGGTGTCCTATCTGCCGTCCGCGTTCCTGCCGCTGGGGAAGCTGCGGCTGCTGCTGGCCCTGCTGGGCGCCGGGCGGCTCGGATCTGCGCTGGTTGCCGGCGCCGAGACCCGCACCAGCCAGGCCAACCGCGGGCTGGAGGCGCTGGCCGAACGGGTGAAGGCCCGGCCGGCCCTGGCGCGCGCCTTCCGCGAGCTCGAGCCGGCGCAGCTGCTGGTCCGGCTGCGGCAGGACCCGGAGTTTTCCGGCTTCCGGGAGGCCCTCGACGCGTTCCTGGCCGAGTACGGGCACCGCGAGACCGTGAGTATCGTGCTCAGCAGCGCGCCGACCTGGGCCGAGGCGCCGGAGGTGGTGCTCGGCCTGGTGCGCACGATGCTGGGGGAGCGGCCCGCGGCGCGCGACCGGTCGGGGGAGGCGCTGGCCCGGCTGTGTCGGCACCCGGCGCTGCGGTTCGCCCCGCTGCGCCGCGCCGTCCTGAGCGCCGTGGCGGAGGCGAAATGCGGCATCGCGTTCCGCGAGAATACGCACTTTTACGCCACCATGGTGCTGCCGGTGCTGCGCCGGGGATACGCCGAGCTCGGCCGCCGGCTGGGCCGCGCGGGCGTACTGGCGGACCCAGCGGAGGTGTACCACCTGCGGTTTGGCGAGCTGGGGGAGTTGACCCGGCAGGCGGACGACGGCGGCGCGCTGCCTCCGGCGGCGGCGGAGCGTTACCGGGCGGTGGTGCGGGCGCGGGCGGCGAAGCGCCGCGAGCTGCAGGGCGTCCCGTTGCTGGATCCGGCGGTCCTGTTCGCCCGCCGCAGGCCGCAGCCGGGGTCGCTGGTGACCGGGACAGGCGCGAGCCGCGGCCAGGCGGCCGGACGGGTGCGGCTGGTCCGGGGACCTGAGGAGTTCGGACTCCTGCGCAGCGGCGAGATCCTGGTCTGCCCGTACACCAACCCGTCGTGGACGCCGTTGTTCCGGCGGGCGGCGGCCGTGGTGGTGGACTACGGCGGGCTCGGGTCGCACGCGGCGATCGTGGCGCGCGAGTACGGCATCCCGGCGGTGATGGGGACCGGCAACGGCACCGCCGTGCTGCGCGACGGGCAGCACATCATGGTGGACGGCAACCGGGGCACCGTCACCGCCGGTTAAACGAGGGCGGCCGCCCGGAGGGGTTCCGGGCGGCCGGTGCGGGCCGGGACTAGTTGGCGGAGGCCAGCCACAGGTCGGGTCCGAAGACCTCGTAGTGGATCCTGGTCGCCGGAATGCCGGCTTCGATGGCCTGGCTGCGGATGGACTTCATGAAGGGCAGGGGGCCGCAGACATACACGCTGGCCTCGGCGGGCAGTTCGACGTCCTGCAGCGACATGAAGCCGCTGTTGTACCCCTCCGTCGGCTCCTCCAGCCAGAGCTGGAGGTTGGCGCCGTCGAGCTGCTCGATGTCGCCGACCATCTGCTCGCGCAGCGCCCAGGCCTCGAGGCTCTTCTCGGCATGCAGCACCATGACCTCGCGGTCCGAGCCCCGCTGCGCCAGCGAGCGGAGGGCCGAGGCCGAGGGGGTGCAGCCGATGCCGGCCGTCGCGAAGACCAGCGGACCGTCGCCGTCGTCCAGGGTGACGTCGCCGTACGGGTTGGACAGCTCCAGCACGTCGCCCACCTGCACGTTGTTGTGCAGCACCGGGGAGACCTCGCCGCCATCGTCGCGCTTCGTGGTGAAGACGCGGCGCGTGGTCGAATCCACGTCGGCGGAGAGCGAGTACTGCCGACACTGCCGCAGCCCGTCGGGCAGGGCGACCTTGACGCTGACGAACTGGCCGGCAACGGCCCGGGTGACCGGGGTGTCGTCGGCGGGTTCGAGGACGAAGGTGACGCAGCCTGCGCCGGCAAGGGTCTTCTCGACGACCTTCCAGGGGGCCCACATCTTGTCGTTGGCCTGCCGGGCGTAGAGGCCCTTTTCGATCTTGATCAGGGCGTCGGCCATCAGCCAGTACACCTCGGTCCAGGCCTCCGCGATCTCGGCGCTGATGACGTCGGCGAGTTCTTCGGCGATGGCTTCGAAGAGGTACTTGTACACAATCTGGTACTGGTCCTCGGTGATGCCCAGGGAGGTGTGCTTGTTGGCGATGCGGCTGAGCATCTGCTCGGGTGCGAGGTCCGGGGTGGCGACCAGCGCCGACGCGAACGCGGCGATGGAACCGGCCAAGGCCTTCTGCTGTTCGCCGTTGCGCTGGTTGGCGCGGCTGAACAGGCCGTCTAGCAGTTCGGGGTGGGCAGCGAACATGCGCCGGTAGAAGTTGGGGGTGATGGCCCCGAGCCGCTCGCCGACGAGGGGAAGAGTGGCTTCGATGATGGGGCGGGACTTCTCCGAGAGCATCGTTACTCCTTGGGTCAGAGGTGTTTGACGCCTCAAAAGTAGCACCGGAAATGCGGGTTTAAATCCATGTTTCTACAACGTGTAGAAAAGTCCTTTGAATTAGCGGGGAAGCTCCGGCCGGCGTGTGTGCAACATCACAAAAACCGGCTCCATTTGTGACTGGTGCGGCAGGCTCGAGACGACGATGCCGTCGAGCTCACGGTAGAAGGCCTCGCGGGCCCGGCGAAGGGCCCCGCGCAGGCCGCAGTTGTGGTTCAGCGGGCAGCTCCTGCCCTCGGTGCTCTCGCACTCGACGAGGTCTTCGCGCTCGTCCAGTTCGCGCAGCAGCCAGCCCACCGTCGTCGTGCGTCCCCGCGCGCTCAGCCTCACGCCCCCGGAACGTCCGCGGACGGCCTCGACGAGTCCCAGCGAGCGCAGCTTGAGGACCGCCTTGCTGACGTGGTTGTACGGGGTGCCGACGCCGTCGGCGATCGCCTGCGTCGTCAGCAGCTCGCCCTCCGGCGACGCGCTGAGCAGCATCAGGGCGCGCAGGCACACGTCGGCGAAGGCATTGATCCGCATGCTGGCATTTTAGCCCCGCGGGTCAGTTGCTGCCGCCGCCGGCCGGCCAGACGATGCGTTCCTGCGGGTCGATGAAGGGATCGGGATAGATCCACCGGCCGGTGTCATCCGTGCTGTAGGGCTGGATGGCGGCGATGGCCGTGCCCCAGCTGTGTTCGGTGGCGACGTGGATCGCGTCCGTGTCGTGGTCCGGCAGGTAGATGTCGCTGATCACGGCGACGGCGCGGAAGCCGTCCTTCTGCTGCTGCAGCGCGGCGTAGATGTCCTGGATCATCGCGTCCGCGTCGACTTCGCCGGACTCTTCGCCGTCCCCCGGCTCCGGCGGCGCGACGGCGATCAGGCGCAGCTCGCCGTCGTTGTCCAGGACCAGGGCGGCGGGCAGGAAGGCGCCGTGCTCTTCCAGCTGCTCCTGCGCCATGCCCAGGCCGGTGCCGAAGAGGGTGTCGATGTCTTTCAGGATTTCGGGATCGACGCCGTCGCGCCAGGACACGCTCATGCGCCCTGCCTGACGAGGGCGAGGACTTGGTCGCGGATGCGTTCCATGGTGGCCCGGTCGCGGGCTTCGCCGTTGTAGCGGAGGAAGGGTTCGGTGTTGGAGGGGCGGAGGTTGAACCAGAAGGAGCCGTCGGTGGCGGTGACGGTGGTGCCGTCGAGGTTGTCGATGGTGACGTCCTGGCCGAGGCAGGCGTCGAGCACGTGTTCGATGGCTGAGTCCTTGTCCGCGACGGTGGAGTTGATCTCCCCGGAGGCGTGGTAGGGGCTGTATTCGGCGGCGAGCTCGGAGAGCGGCTTGTCCTGGTGGCCGAGGGCGGCCAAGACATGCATGGCGGCGAGCATGCCGGTGTCGGCGTTGAAGAAGTCGCGGAAGTAGTAGTGCGCGGAGTGTTCGCCGCCGAAGACCGCCTGCTCGGCGGCCATGACTGTCTTGATGAAGGAGTGGCCGACGCGGGTGCGGACCGCGCGGCCGCCGTCCGCGGTGACGAGTTCGGGCACGGCGCGGGAGGTGATCAGGTTGTGGATGATCACGGGTTCGGGTTCGCCGGCGGCCTTGGCGCGGGCGATTTCTCGGCGGGCGACGAGCGCGGTGATGGCGGAGGGGGAGACCGGGGCGCCGGTTTCGTCGATCACGAAGCAGCGGTCCGCGTCGCCGTCGAAGGCCAGGCCGAGGTCGGCGCCGTGGGCGGTGACGGCGGCCTGCAGGTCGGCGAGGTTTTCCGGTTCCAGCGGGTTGGCCGGGTGGTTGGGGAAGGTGCCGTCGAGTTCGAAGTAGAGCGGTTCGATCTCCAGCGGCAGGGCGGGGAGGATGGCGTCGCCGAGGACGGCGGGGGTGGTCAGCCCGGCCATGCCGTTGCCGGCGTCGACGACGACCTTCAGCGGCCGGATGC
Organism: Arthrobacter sp. Marseille-P9274; assembly: GCF_946892675.1. Lineage (NCBI taxonomy): Bacteria > Bacillati > Actinomycetota > Actinomycetes > Micrococcales > Micrococcaceae > Arthrobacter > Arthrobacter sp. Marseille-P9274. Next base: position 57,704 of record NZ_CAMPOV010000004.1, on the reverse strand, counting down.
CGGTGAGGTCGACGAGGGAGCGCAGGTAGCCGGCGTAGTCGGCCAGGACGTCGCGTTCGCTGCTGCTGCCGGTGGTGCCGGCGGCCGGGATGCCCTCGGCGAGGTAGCGGGCGGCGGCGTCGCGGATGTCGAAGAGGCCGGTGTCGGAGGAGACCGGCAGGGCGCCGGGCAGGGCCATCTTCATGCCGTTGTACTGGGCCGGGTTGTGCGAGGCGGTGAAGACGACGCCGGCGGCGGACAGGGTGCCGCAGGCGAAGTAGAGCTCGTCGGTGGAGATCAGCCCGAGCATCACGGGGTTCGCGCCGCGGGCGGCGGCGCCGCGGGCGAAGGCCGCCGCGAATTCCGGGGAGGAGGGGCGCATGTCGCCGCCGACCAGCACCGCCTGTCCGGCCAGGCCGAGGACGTCGACGAAGGCCGCGCCGGTGGCCTCGACCGAGGCCGCGGTGATCGTCTCGCCGACAATCCCGCGCACGTCGTAAGCCTTGAAGGACTCCTGGAAAGAAACACTGAGATCGAGACTGGTCACCCGGCCAGCATATAAGCAATGCCTGTGGACAACCCACCGGGAGTGTCAGCCGCGCCTGTAATACTGGGGGACATGGCTGAAACCGAGAGCATGACAGTTCCGCTGGTCGACCAGGCGACGGAGATCCTGCGCCGGCTGGTCGGCAATGAGGCGGCCCGCTTCCACGACGGCCAGTTCGAGGCGGTCGAGGCGCTGGTCGACGGCGGACGCAGGGCCCTGGTGGTGCAGCGCACAGGCTGGGGCAAGTCGGCCGTGTACTTCGTGGCCAGCCTGCTGCTGCGGGCGCGCGGTGCCGGTCCGACCCTGATCGTGTCGCCGCTGCTGGCCCTGATGCGGGACCAGGTCGCCGCGGCGGAGCGCGCCGGTGTCCGCGCGGCCGCCATCAACTCGGCCAACCAGCTGGAGTGGGAAGAGGTGCAGGAGCGGCTGGCAGCGAACAGCGTCGATGTGCTGCTGGTCTCGCCCGAACGGCTGAACAATCCCAAGTTCCGCGACGAGCAGTTGCCCCGGCTCGTGCAGAGCTCCGGCCTCCTGGTGATCGACGAGGCGCACTGCATCTCGGACTGGGGCCACGACTTCCGGCCCGACTACCGGCGGATCCGCGACCTGATCGGGCAGCTGCCGTCGTCGGTACCGGTGCTGGCGACCACGGCCACCGCGAACTCCCGCGTGGTCCACGACATCGAGGAGCAGCTGGGTGCCGCCGCGGGCACGGGCGGCGGGGTGCTGACCATCCGCGGACCACTGGCCCGGGAATCGCTCCGCCTCGGCGTGCTTCGGCTCCCCGGTCCGCGGGCCCGGCTGGGCTGGCTCCTGACCCACCTTGAGGACCTGCCCGGCAGCGGCATCATTTATAGCCTCACGGTGTCCGCCGCGGAAGATACCGCCCGGCTGCTGCGCGAGGCCGGCCACCAGGTGCTCGCCTACACCGGCCGGACCGATCCCGCAGACCGGGAACTGGCCGAGGCGGCGCTGAAGGAGAACCGCGTAAAGGCGCTGGTGGCCACGAGCGCCCTCGGCATGGGATTCGACAAGCCGGACCTGGGTTTCGTGGTGCATCTCGGCGCGCCGTCCTCTCCGGTCGCCTACTACCAGCAGGTGGGCCGCGCCGGCCGTGGTACTCCCAACGCGGACGTGCTGCTGCTGCCCGGTGCGGAGGACCGGGACATCTGGGAGTACTTCGCGACTGCCTCGATGCCGAACGAGGGCACCGCCCACGCCGTGCTGCGCGAGCTCGCGGCGCCCGGGACCGTGCTCTCCACGGCCGCGCTGGAAACCCTCGTCAACCTGAAACGCTCGCCCCTGGAGCTGCTGCTCAAGGTCCTGTCCGTGGACGGGGCCGTGCGCAAGGTGGGCGGCGGCTGGGAAGGCACCGGACAGCCGTGGACCTACGACCGCGACCGCTACGCGCGGATCGCGAAGGCGCGGGTGGCCGAGCAGAACGCCATGCTGGATTACGAGAATACCAGCGGCTGCCGGATGGAGTTCCTCGCACGGGAGCTCGACGACCCTGCGGCGGCTCCGTGCGGGCGCTGCGACACCTGCGCCGGGGCCTGGTATCCGGACACCGTGGCCGCCGAAGCGACCGAAAGCGCCGGCGCCTCCCTGCAGCGCGCCGGCGTCGAACTGGAGCCCCGGGCCATGTGGCCCACCGGGATGTCCCGGCTCGGGGTGGAGGTCAAGGGCAAGATCGGCCCGGCCGAGGCGAATACGACCGGCCGCGCGCTGGCCCGCCTCACGGACCTCGGCTGGGGCGGCCGGCTGCGCGAGATCTTCGGCCGGGACGCCGCGGACGGCCCGCTGGATCCGCAGACGCTGCAGGCCTGCGTGCGCGTCCTGGCCGAATGGGGCTGGACCGAACGCCCGGTGGCGGTCGTGAGCGTCCCTTCCCGCAGCCGCCCGCAGCTGGTCCAGTCGCTGGCCCGCGGCCTGTCCGAGATCGGCCGGCTGCCCTACCTGGGCGAGCTCGCCGTTCCCCAGGGCGGTCCGAGGAACGGCCCGGGCGGCAACAGCGCCTTCCGGCTGGCGGATGTCTGGGACCAGTTCCAGGTGCCGGACGGCGGCGAGGCTTGGCTGGCGGAGAACCCCGGACCGGTGCTCCTGGTCGACGACCTCGCCGACAGCCGCTGGACGCTCACCGTCGCGGGCCGGGCCCTGCGCCGGGCCGGCGCCGCGTCCGTGCTGCCCTTTGTGCTGGCCCTCAAGGCCTGACCGGCAGCCGGCGGGCGGCCCTCGCCGGCTAGCGGACCCGGATCGCGGGGACGTGCTCGGGCAGGTCCGCGCCCTCCAGGACGTTTTCGTAGCTCGAGGAGAGATGCCCGATGTCGAGCGCCTGGATGCCCTTGGCCGCGAGCATGTCGGCGGCGACGGTGGCGGCCGGCCCGAGCGAGAGCAGGACCAGGTCGCGGCCCGTGTCCTCGATCTCGCCGACCAGCCGGTCCAGGTCGAAGAAGGCGTCCGTCGGCGTGGAGTAGACCTCGGTGACGCTGCCGAGGTTGTCGAACAGGGCCGGCACGAGGTCGAACCGGGAGCCGCGGCCGGTCACGACGGCCGCGTCGCGGCCTTCCCACACCGAGCGCCAGGCGTCCACGGCGTCCTGGCCATGGTGCTCGAAGAACATCGGCCGGGTGACGTGCGAGTTCGCGAACCGCTCCTGCGTGGCGACCATGGGCCTCAGGAAGTGCCAGGTCTCGGCGAAGACGATCGACCAATGGATGCCCATGAAAACCTGCGGCATCCCGAGGAGCGTGTGCTCGGAGGGGTTGACCAGGACGCGCTGGAGCGCCAGCATCAGCTCGGGCGAATTGCGGTGGAACTTCAGCTTGTGCTCAAGCCGGTACATCAGCCGGAATTCCCCGTCCCCGAAACGGGCCAGGCTCTTTCGCTCGGTGCGGAGCACGTCGATGGTCTCCATGAAACCGAGCTGGCGGACCTGCAGGACTTCGCCGACCTCCCGGCGGATCGGAGCCATGTTGACGTGCCGGATATTTTCCACGGCGTCACGCATCCGCTTGGTCTCCAGCGACGTCTTCGCGAGCGGGCCATCGATGGCCTCCCGCAGGAACCGGTTCTGTTCGGTCAGCAGCTTCCCGTGCCGTTCAAGCAACCTGTTCTGCTGTTCGAGCAGGGCAGCCTGCTGGCGCATCAGCGCGACCTTTTGGGCAGCAGCGCCCGTGATGAGACGTTTGACCCGCTTAGCAATTGGCACTTTGTGAAACCCCCCGGTGCAGAAGAACCCGGCCGAAAAAGGTCGGGAATAACGACGGAATTCTACCGTCAGCCGGGGGCCTTCTCCGCCACCAACGCAAAAGGCCCCTGCGGTGTCCTTGCGGAACCGTCAGGGGCCTGACGCGGAGACGGGGGGATTTGAACCCCCGGTCGAGTTTAACCCCGACCCTTCATTAGCAGTGAAGTCCATTCGGCCGCTCTGGCACGTCTCCAGGTGCTGTTGCCAGCCCATCAAGACTACCCAGAATTTCCGGCCAGATCAAAACCAGCTCCGGCTGCGGGGAGCAAGGGCGGGCCTCCCGCCGAGGCGGCTCAGTTCGTGAGCGCGCGCCACAGGAACGCATGGGAGAGCGCCTGCAGCCGGGCCGCCTGCCTATTGTCGCTTGCGCCGGCGTGCCCGCCTTCCAGCGCCTCGTGGAACCACACGTTCTCCACGCCGAGCCCCAGCATCCTGGCCGCCATCTTCCGGGCCTGCGCCGGCCCGACCCGGTCATCCGAGGTCGCCGTCCAGATGAGCGTGTCCGGGTAGTCCGCGCCGGCTTCCAGCAGGTGGTACGGGGAGAACGTGCGGATGAACTCCCACTGCGCCGGATCGGCGGGATCCCCGTACTCCGCAATCCAGGAGGAGCCGGCCGACAATTGCGTGTAGCGGGCCATGTCCAGCAGCGGCACGCCGCAGGAGACGGCGCCGAACAGGTCCGGGTAGCCGGCGAGCATGTTGCCCACCAGCAGCCCGCCGTTGGAGCCGCCGGCGCAGCCCAGGCAGTCGCGCGAGGCGACGCCGCGGTCGACCAGGTCGCGCGCCACGGCGGCGAAGTCCTCGTACGACCGGTGCCGGTGGGCCTGCAGGGCGGCCCGGTGCCAGCCCGGCCCGTACTCGCCGCCGCCGCGGATGTTGGCCAGCACGTACACGCCCCGGCGTCCGGCCTCGTCGCGCCGCTGCAGCCAGGCGCGCCCGGTCACGCCGCTGTAGGCGGGAGTGCGGCTCACCTCGAAGCCGCCATACCCGGCCAGCAGGGTCGGGTTGCCGCCGTCGTACTCCAGGTCCCTGGGCCCGATCTGGAAGTACGGCACCTTGGTGCCGTCCGCGGACACCGCGAAGTGCTGCTCCACGCTGTAGGCGGCGGCATCGAAGAACGACGGCGACTGCTTCACTTCCGTCGCGGGCCCTCCGATCGTGCCGCGCGAGAGCGTGGAAGGGGTGAGGAAGCCGGTGGCCACGAGCCAGTAGTCGTCGCCGTCCTCCTCGTCCACCGCGTAGGCCTCCACCGAATGCAGCGGCGGGCAGGCGTCCAGTTCCTCGGCGGCCCAGCCCGCCGCCGGATCCAGCACGAGGATCCGGGACGAGACGTCCTGCAGGAGATTCAGCAGCAGGTAGCCGGCGGTCCAGCTCCAGGACTGCAGGGAAGTGTTCGCGTCCGGCGGGAACAGCACGGCCAGGTCCCGGCTGCCGGCCAGGAAGTCCTCGAGTCCGATGGCCAAAAGCGACCCCGCCGGAAAGGTTTCCTCGGCGGGCTGCCAGTCCGTCTGCGGCCGCAGCGTCAGCCACTGCCGGTGCAGGCCGACTTCCACGTCGGTCGGCACGTCGATCGGCAGCCAGTCCCCGCCGCGGCGCAGGTAGGTGCGGGCGTTGAAGAAGTCGATCACGTCCACCGCGAGTTCGCGTTCGAAGCCCGGCGTGGGATCGTGCACCGCCTGGGCGAGCAGATGGTCCCCGGGGATCTCGAAGTACGGCTCGGCCTCCGCCAGGGCGGCCCCGCGGCGCAGGATGCGGCTGGTGCGCGGGTAGGACGAACCGGTCATGGAGCCGGGCCCGTAGTCCGTGCCGAGCAGCAGGCTGTCCCCGTCCAGCCAGCTGCAGCGGCTTTTGGCCGCGGGGATGTCGAAGCCGCCGGGCACGAAGGCGCGCTCCTCGACGTCGAACTCGCGGATTCGCACCGCGTCGCCGCCGTCGGGGGAGAGCCGCAGCAGCGCCCGCCGGTAGCTGGTGCCGTCCGCCGGGCGGAGGAACTGCGCGCCCGCGTAAACCCAGTCGATGCCCTCGTCCGCCGCGAGCGCGTCCACATCCAGCAGGACCTCCCACTCCGGGCTGTCCGCCAGGTAGCCCGCCCAGCTGGTCCGCCGCCACAGGCCGCGCGAGTTCCGCCGGTCCCGCCAGAAGTTGTAGTAGTAGCCGCCGCGCTTCGTGACGGAGGGGATCCGGTCCTCGGAGTCCAGCACGCCGAGGATGTCCTCCTCCAGCCGCCGGAAGTCCCCGTCCACCAGCCGGGCCTCCGTTCGCGCGTTCTGCCGGCGGACCCACTCCAGCGGCTCCGGGCCGTGGGTGTCCTCGAGCCAGATGAAATCGTCCGCGGGAAGGTGGCCGTGTTCCGTCATGCCTCCCATCCTAGGCAGACCCGGTCTTTCGGCTCCGCTTCGGCGCCCCGGCTCCGGCTCGAGCGGGAGCCGGGAACCAAACCGGAGCCGGCGCCGCCGTTAAGCTAGGGGCTATGGATTCCGAGCACGGCCACCGCGTGGCGATTGTGGGCGCCGGGCCGCGCGGCCTCTCCGTGCTGGAACGGCTCCTGGCTAGGCTCCCGCAGCGGCCGCAGGAACGGAAACCGCAGATCCATCTGATCGACCCGTTTCCGCCCGGCCCGGGTCACGTCTGGCGGCACGGGCAGTCGCGGCTGTTCCTGATGAATACCCCGTCGCTGTTCCCCACGGTCGTGCCCGGGGACGGGCTCGACGCCGGTGCCGTGCCTTCCGTAGCCGGCCTCACCTTCGATGCGTGGCGCGAGGGCGTGGCCGCCGGGTCGATCGGCGGCGTGCCCGCGGAAGACCGGGACGAGGCGGCGGCGCTGGCGCCGTCGGACTTCCCCAGCAGGCTGCTCTACGGGCGCTACCTGGCGTGGATCTTCTCCCGGCTGGCCGAGGAGGCCGGAGCCAGGGCGGCGCTCTCCGTCCACACCACCGAGGCCGTGCGGCTGTACCGGCACGGTGGCGGTTACCGGCTGGACCTGGCTGACGGCGGCGAGCTGGAGGCGGACGCCGTCGTCCTGGCGCTGGGGCACCTGCCCACCGCCCTGAACCCGGAGCAGCAGCGCCTCCAAGACGAGGCCGCCCGCTTCGGCCTGCACTACCTCCCGCCGAACGTGCCGCCGGACCTGGACTTCAAGCGGATCCCCGCGGGCCGCACCGTGCTGGTCCGGGGCATGGGACTGAACTTTTTCGATGTGATGATCCAGCTGACCGAAGGCCGCGGCGGAAAGTTCCTGCCGGCGTCGGACTCCGAACCCCTGCGGTACCTGCCGTCGGGCAAGGAGCCCCGACTCGTTGCCGCGTCGCGCCGCGGCACGCCGTACCGGGCCAAGGCCAGGCTGGAGAGCTACCTGCCGACGAGCCTGGACATGCGCTGGTTCACCCCGGCGGCGGCGCGGCTGTTCGCGGAGACCGGCGTGCAGCCGGGCTTCGACCATGACCTCTGGCCGCTGCTGCAGCGGGACGTGCTCTGGGCCTACTACTCCACGCTGGTGCGCGTGGAACCGCAGGCCGTGTCCGTGCCCGCGCGGGATTTCCTGGACGGCCTGCAGGAGCTGTTCGCGCGAAAGTCCACTCCGGGCAGCCGGGTGCTGCTGAACGCCGTGCACGCCTATCTTGCCGAGCGGATCCTGCCGGAACGGCTGCTCGATGTCGAGGCGCTGGCGAAGCCGTTTGCCGGCCGGAAGTTCGCCTCTGCCGAGGAGTACCAAGCGGCGATGCTCGGGTACCTCGAGGCGGATGCCGCCGGGTCGGCCCGCGGGGAGGACGACCCGCTGAAGATGGCCATCGGTGCGCTGAACGCGGGCCGCAGTCTGCTGAAAGAGATTGTCGCGGACGGAGGCCTGACCGAAGAGTCGTGGCTGGCCGAGCTGCGCGGCTGGTTCGAACCGCTGGTGGAAGGGCTCGCCAGCGGCCCTCCGGCGCAGCGGATCGAGCAACTCGCGGCACTGGCGCGCGCCGGCCTGGTGGACTTCGTCGGGCCTGATCCGCACTTCGAGGTGGAGCCGGAGACGGGCCGCTTCCGCGCCACCTCGCCCTGGGTGGACGGCGCCTCCTATTCCGGCGCCTACCTGGTCGAAGCGATGATGCCGGCGAACCGCGTGGCCCACAACGTCTCGCCGCTGCTGCGCCACCTGCTCGAGGACGGTCTGGCCCGGACCAAGCTGATGCTCGGGCCGGATCGCCTGCCGGTGCCCACCTCCGGACTGGACGTGACCCTGCCGCCCTACCGCGCGGTCGGGGCCAACGGGCAGCCCACCCGCAACCTGTACGTCCTGGGCCTGCAGCTCTCCTCCGCCCAGTGGGGCACGGCGATCGCCGCCGAGGCCGGGGCGCCACCGGAACAGGGCAGCCGCACCCTCAAGGACGCGGACGACATCGCCGGGCACATCCTGGGTGCAGCCGAAGACCCGCTACCGGTTGCGGGCGGCTTCATCCCGCCGCGTCTTGATGAAGGTATCAACGACGTCCCATAGCGTGACACCGACGATGACGACGACGGCGGTGGCGGCGACCGAGGACTCGGCGGACGTCCACCAGGTCAGCCGGTCGAGGAACTCCGGATTGAGCAGCGCGTCGGCGGACAGCAGCCACAGGGCCGGCAGCGCGAAGGCCAGATCCAGCACGAGGTTGAAGGCGAACAGCGGCCAGCGCCAGCCGCCCGTGCGGTACCGGAAGATTTCCAGCGCGGCGCCGGCCAGCATGACGGCGATGAAGTAGGGCAGCCAGAAGCTCCAGAGCGCGGGGTCGAGCAGCGGCACCGGCACGCCGTCGACGACGAACGGCGAGCGGAACTGCTGCCAGACGATGTAGCCTGCCACGGCCAGGGACAGCACCACGGAGACGATGGTGTCTCCGAGCCGCGGCTGGCCCTGCGCAGGCACGTCGCGAAGCTGCTCCGGCTGCCAGCGGGTGAGCGGCTTGCCGCTGCCGGTCCGTTCCAGCACGGCGAAGACCGCGGTCACCCAGAAGCACAGCTGCACGAATACGCCCAGCGTGGTCGTGACGGCGTTGGCGGCTGTCTGGCCGGGGTCGCCGTGCGCCAGCAGGTTGCCCAAGATGACGCCGATGGCCGTCAGCGGCAGGATCACCGCAAGCAGCACCGCCAGCAGCCGCACATAGTCCGGGTAGAGTGCCGGGCCGATCAGCTGCAGCGGGCGGCTCGAGTACTCGGCGGCGAGGCGGACCGGATCGCCAAGCTCCAGCAGGGCTGCCCGTTCGGCCGCGTCCGGTTCCTCGCCCGCGGCAAGGCGGGCCTCCGTCAGGTCGGCAATGGCGGCCGCGGTGTCCCTTTCGACGTCGGAACGCTGGTCCTCGGGGACGCCGCGCGCCACCGCGGCGACGTAGCGTTGGGGGAGGGTTGCCATGGTGGCTCCTAGGATTCTCGGGCGGGCGGAGTGGGGCGCAGGGCGGTGATGGCCTGGTGCAGCGACTGCCATTCGTCGAGCAGCTGCTCCAGTACTTGGGTGCCGGCGGGGCTGGTCCGGTAGAACTTGCGCGGCCGGGATTCGCCCGTGTTCCAGGCCGCCTCAAGCAGGCCCTGCTTCTCGAGGCGGCGCAGCAGCGGATACAGCGTGTTCGCGTCAACCGACAGCCCTGCCTGCTCCAAGGTGTCCAGCAGGGCGTAGCCGTAGCCCGGGGTCGAGAGCGTCGCCAGGCAGGCGACCACCACCGTTCCGCGGCGCAGCTCCTGCAGGTGTCCCGAGAGGCTGTCGTCAGTGCTCATGGTCAAACAATACTGTGTGTCACACACTATTGTCGGTGCTCTAGCAAGACGGACGCGGCGGGAGGCGCGACCGCCGTCGTCGTTCACCGCTGCCTTGGCACACGGCAAGGGCCGGCGCCCGGAACAATCCCGGACGCCGGCCCTCGCGGTCTCCACAGCGGAGAGTCAGCGGCTGTGTGCCTGCTCCTTCGCCGTTGGCAGGTCCAGGCCGACGATGAGCGGGTCATGGTCGCTGGCCCGGTAGGCGTCCGGTGCATAGAAGTCCGTGACGTTGTAGTTGTAGCGGCTGTACTCCAGCGCGACGGATTCCACCGAGTTGATGTTCCAGACGTCTGCCCCCGCCACGGTGGCGTCGGCGGACGGCGAGGCGAAGATGTGGTCGAGCGAGCCGACCATGCCGTCGAAGCTGTAGGTGTGCTCGCCGGTCTTTTCGCCCTGGTCCACGTAGCCCGCGTCGCGGAGCACCCGGATGGGATCTTCCTGCGCGTAGGAGTTGAAGTCACCGGTCAGGAAGACCTTGTCCGTGCTGAACTGCTCCTGCAGCCCGTCGGCGAAGGCCACCAGGGACTCGGCCTGGGCGGTCCGCGCCGCGTTCCAGGCACCCTGGCCGTGGTCCGCGTTGTCGCCGGTAGCCCCGCCTGAGCCCTTCGACTTGAAGTGGTTGGCCACCACGATGAACTTGGTGCCGGCGCCGCCGGCCTTGACCTTGAAGGTCTGCGCCAGCGGCTTGCGCGCGTTGGCGAAGGCGTCGGTGTCATTGTGGATGACGGACTCGTCGATGGTCTGGACCGCATCCTTCTTGTAGATGAACGCCGTGCGGATGAAGTCCTCGTCAGCCAGGGACGGCAGTTCCTCCGGCGACCGGACGTAGTCCCAGTCCGCAGGCTCGCCCTTGGCCGCCAGGGCCTCGTTCAGGGCCGCGGTCAGGGTCGCCAGGGCGGCGTCGCGGTCCTTGCCGAACTTTGCGGAGTTCTCGATCTCCTCAAGGGCGACGACGTCGGCATCGAGGGCGTTGATGGCGGCGACGATCTTCGCTTCCTGGCGTTCCAGGTTCTCGGCGTCATAGGCGCCGCGGGCGTCGCAGTTGCGCGCGCTGACCGGGTTGCCGTCGCGGTCCGTGTAGGCCTCGCAGCCGGCCAGCTGGTCGCCGGTGGTGGTGAAGTAGTTCAGCACGTTGAAGGACGCAATGCTGACGTTGCCACCCACTTCCTCCGGTGCGTCGGTGCGGGTATTGGAGAACGACGCCGGCTGCAGGCCCGCGCTGTCGTCTCCCGTCAGTTCACCCACGGGCTGGAAGCGCCAGAGGTCGAAGCGGTAGTCGAGGACGACGTCGCCGGTGAAGTCGGCGGCGGAGCCGATGCGGACCGGATCCTCCGGGGTCAGGTACGGCAGCGGGATGTCCTTGTTCCGGTCGCTGCCCAGGAAGTTGGTGCTGGCGCCGTCATCCAGGGTCACGGCGAGGGCGGCGTTCTTCTCCGTCTCGGCCCAGAAGGCGTCCGAGCCGTACGCGCCGACGGCAGTGGGCTGGACGAGCGGCATCTCGCCGGCGGCCAGGCCGATCTCGCCGTACTGGTTCAGCGCGTAGTTGTCCGTGACGGTGAAGCTACCCTCGGGCCGCAGCAGCATGCCCTCGAGCTTCTCCCGGTCCGCGTCCGTGGCGGGCCACTCGACGGCGGCGGCCTTGACGGCCTCGGCCGATTCGTCGAGCGTGGTGAGGCCCCCGTCGTTGACGGTCAGCTGGGTCATGCCGAAGTGCTCGGCGACCTTGCCGGCCACTTCGACATGGTCGCCGATGGCGACCTCGTCCACGGTGGCGGGGGAGTAGACGAAGATGCCGTCGGACGCAGTACGCTCCGCCGCGTTATCCTCGCCGCCGGTGCCCGGAGTCTGCATGTAGTAGCCGTTGAACCCGCCGCTGGGGTAGGCGGCGGTGACGACGCCGCGGGTGGCGACGGTTTGGCCGACGAGCGGGGAAACGTTTGACGTGCCTTGGATTTCGGCAATGGTCCGCAGGGCCGGAGCTTCAGGCTCGGGTTCCGGCTCGGGCTGGGACTCCGGCGCGGTTCCGCCGGAGGCAACCGGGGTGACCGCAGCGCTGAGGCTGAAGTCCTCGGCGTTGTTGTCGGTATCCAGCCCGCCGGAGCGGTTCATCGAGAGCGGGTTCGTGGTGCCGTTGGGGGAGGCGGCCGCCGCCGTCTCGTAGGTGTTGGAGCTGCCGTAGCCGAGCAGGTCCACCACCCGCTCGTCCTCCAGCACCGAACCCGTGGCCATTCCCGTGAGCGCGGTGGCCTGGCCGGCCAGCACGATGGTGCCGGAGCTGCCCGAAGGATTCAGCGCGCCGCTGGCCTGGTCTGCCTCGGGCAACGCCGCGCCGGTGCCGCCGTTGCTGCCGCCCTGGACCAGGAAGTAGCCGTTGGCCGGGATGGTGCCCTTCAGTGCCACCACCCCGGTGGGCGCGGAGGTGCCGCCCGAGGAGCGGTACTGCAGCGACATGCCGTCGAGTGTGACCGGCGCGTCGGTGGGATTGAACAGTTCGACGAACTTGTGGGTGTACGGCGCGTTGGCGCTGCCGCCATTGACGTACGCCTCATTAATCACGACGGCGGCGTCCGTGTTGATGCCTGCGGGCTGGGCTGCCGTTGCGGGCTGGGCTGCGGCTGCGGGTAGCGCTGCAAAGCCGGAGGCAAGAACGCCGGCGGCGATGGCGCCGCAGGCTGCCGGTTTCCAGGGTTTCCTGGTCATGGTTCTCTTTCCTTGGTGCGGGTGATGGGGACTAGGTCAAAGGGGGAGGGGCTCCCTCCACCGGAAGGAAGCCCCTCGAGTTGCCGCTAGCGTCCTGCTTGCTTGCGGCGCCGCGCGGCCAGGACGACGGCGGTGCCTCCGCCGAGCAGGACCAGCGCACCGATGCCGAGCGGCAGCAGGCCGCCGGCGCCGGTCAGCGGCAGGGTGCCGTCGCCCGGAGCGGACGGGTCTCCCGCGTTCGGGTCGGGGTTGCCACCCCCGCCGAGCGGGCCGGTGGTCGGCTCAGCGCTCGGCTCGTCGGTGCCTGGCTGCGGCTGGTCGGTCGGCTGATCGCTGGCGCCGGGCTCCTCGCCGGTCCCGGGCTGCCCGCTGTCGTCGTCGCTAGGAATGCCCGCCGTCGGCACCTCGATCGGCAGCCGCACCACGGTGCCGGACGGGGCCGCCGTCAGCGTGAACGCCCCGCCGCGAAGTTCGGCCGGGACGGTGAACGAAACCGTCGCGCCGCCGTCGGCCACGGCAAAGGTACCCAGGTCCGCCGGAAGCGCCGCGGCGGAAACGGCCCGCGAGAAGGCGCTGGCGCCGCTCTCCGCCGGCTCGTAGCGCAGGGTCAGTGTCTTGTTTTCCGGGGAGCCGAGCGAGGTCAGGTCCAGCTTGGAAACCTGGAACTCAACCTCCTGGCCGGGTTCAACCGTTGCCGGGACGCCGGTGAGCGCGGCCGAACGCCGGTCGAAGGACGGGGACAGCGGGCTGTTCTTTTCCAGGTAGGAGGTCCAGGCGTCGCGGTCGACCAGGCCGGAGTCGCGGGTGTCCGCACCGTCGGCAAACACATGGAAGTTGTCGCCGCCCTGGGCCAGGAAGCTGAAGGTGCCGATGCGGTATTCGCGCTCCGGATCCAGCTGCTCCCCGTCGATCCAGACGCCGGTGATGTGGCCGCCCTGCTCGGCGTCGGCATCGTACGTGTAGCTGACATTGTCCGAGAGGCCCAACTGCAGGTAGGGGCGGCTGGGAACTTCGCCGTCCGCGGTCAGCTGCCACTGCTGCTCGAGCAGGGTCTTGAACTGGGCGCCGGTCAGGGTGGTGGTCCAGAGGTTGTTGACGAACGGCAGGACGGCGTTGGCTTCGCCGTAGCTGACTTCTCCGTCCGTGCTCCCGTCCTCATCCAGCGCCGGGTCGTCGACGTAGTAGAGCTCGGACCGGAGGCCGCCCGGGTTGACGACGCCGATCTCGGCGCCGCCGAGCTCCTCGGCGGAAAGGGTGTCCGCCAAGGAGTCCGCAACGAGGTTGCCCAGCGTCGATTCGGAGGCCCGGTCGTCCCGCTTCCCGTCCGTGAACGCGGTGGTGATGTCCGCCGTGACGGAGCCGACCGGCTGCGCGCCGACGTCTTTGGCCTCGGCGAGGGCGGCGTCGACGATCTCCTTGACCTCGGCCACCCGGGGGTAGGCCTCGGTCAGGGCGGCGTCGTCGGCGGCGGTGCGCTCGACGATGTCCATCGAGTAGTCGGTGACGTCGTAGGTCGGCTCGCCGCCTTCTTCGCCCTCGGCCACCGTCAGCTTGATCTGGCCGACGTTCTCGCCGTACTGGCCTGTCTGGACCACGGGCCGGGTGTCGTCGCTGCCGGGTACCGGGGCGTCGAACGTATAGCCGAGGTGGGTGTGGCCGTTGAAGATGGCATCTACCTCGGGGGAGGTCTCGTTGACGATCCGATTGAACACGGCGCTGGCGCCGGTGGCGGTGCCCAGGTCCGCGGAGGCGCTCGCGCCCTCGTGGTAGGACGCGAGGATGATGTCCGCCTCGTCGCCCTCGCCGTCGGACAGTTCCACCGCCACCCGGTTGACCGCTTCCACCGGATCGCCGAAATCGATGGTGGAGATGCCGCCCGGGCTGACCAAGGTGCGGGTGTCCTCGGTGACGACGCCGATGATGCCGACCGTCAGGCCGTCGACCTCCGCCAGTTCGTATTCATCCAGCGCGGGAGTCTCGGTGCCCTTCTCGTAGACGTTGGCGCCGAGGTGGGCGAATCCGGCCGGGTCCTTGCCGGAAATGACCCGGCCGGTCAGGTCATCGAAGCCCTTGTCGAACTCGTGGTTGCCGACGGCCGAGGTCGTCAGGTCGAGCGCATCCAGGACGTCGATGGTCGGCTGGTCGTCCTGGACCGCGGACGCGAAGAGCGAGGCGCCGATGTTGTCACCCGCGGATGTGAACAGCGTGCCCTCGGGATTCTCTGCACGCAGTTGCTCAACGGTGCCGGCGAACTTGACGGTGTTGGCATCGATGCGCCCGTGGAAGTCGTTGATGCCCAGCAGGTTCAGCTCGTGGGTATCGCCGGCGGCGGGCGGGGACACCTCCGGCGCGGGCTCGCTGGTGTTCGCGACGGCGGGCAGGGCTGCGGAGGGAGCGGCGAGGAGGCCGATCGACAGCGCAGCGGCCAACGTGGCCTTGACGGGTGAAGCAGCCTTCGGCACTTTGTTCTCCAGTTTCATTCCCCATGCGGTGCGGCGGCGCGGCCGGCGCGGTGATGCGGTCGGCTGCGGCAGGATTCGAAGCGCGCGCGCACGCCTGTACCACCCCACCGCGACCGGATGAACGACAGGTTACCGGCCGGTAAGGGCGCAGGGAATACTTGCCTGAAACATTGGCTTCAGGACGTGCCGTTCGTCACGCTTCCCCTTGACTGGGAGAGGGGAAGGCCTATTTAACTGTGCTGATCATGAACGCCGCTCCCGTCGGGTCCGCTACCTGGGCCATGCGTCCGTAGGGCGAATCCCACGGTTCCCGGAGCACCGTACCACCGAGCTCCAGGACCCTGGCGGCGCCGTCGTCCGCGTTCCCCACGGCCAGGTACACCTGCCAGGTCGAGGGCGCCCCGGCCGGAAGATGGGCCGCAGCGTCGTAGATGCCGGCGCTGGACTCCTCGAAGGGCGCGTTCAGGGTGTAGCGGAAATCGGCCGCATCGCTCATCTCTTCGGTCTTCCAGCCGAAGACCTTTTCGTAGAACCCGACGGCGGTGTCATGGTCGCGGGTGGAGAGTTCGAACCAGGCGGGTGCGCCCTCGTCGCCCTCGCGGCCGAACCCCGTCATCTGGTCCGGCTGCCAGGCACCGATGACCGCGCCGGTCGGGTCGAGGAAGATGGCCATGGAGCCCTGGTCCCCGACTTTCATGGGCTTGGCCAGGATCCGGCCGCCCGCCTCGACTGCGGCGTTGGTCGTGGCCGAGACGTCCTGGCAGGACAGGTAGACGGACCACGCGTCGGGCTGGCCCGGCTGCTCGTTCCTGGCCAGGCCGGCCACCGGGAGGCCGTCTTTGAAGAAGGTGACGTAGTTGCCGTACTCCTCGCCGGATGTCCCGGCCGTCCAGCCGAAGAGGCCGGTGTAGAAAGCCTGGGCCTTGTCCGGGTCCGAGCTCATCAGGTCGATCCAGCAGGGAATGCCGGAGGGGAACGTTTCGCGGTCTGACATCTGGAGCTCCTTTGCTGGGAAGCCAGGAAGACGGTCCGCTCAGGGGCCGGAAGGAGTGTGGAAGTGTGGCTGGCGGCCGCGCAGGCGGGGGCCCAATTCCGACAATAGCGGCGGCGGGGAGGACGGACAAGAGCCGTCCGGGCGCCCCCAGGCGGAAGCCCGGTCCGCCGTGTAACAGAGCCCGGCCCGCCCGCAGGAAGCCGGCCCCTTAAACGGAAAAGGCCCCGTTACCGGGGCCCTCGCCGTGCTCAGGAGCGGAAGGTATGGGATTTGAACCCATGAGACGGGGTTACCGCCTACTGGTTTTCAAGACCAGCTCCTTCGGCCGCTCGGACAACCTTCCCTGACTAGTAGTGTGGCATGGAGGCGCTGGAGATATCAAAAGACCAGCCCTGTTTCCCCGAGGCTCCAGGAGGCGCAGATGAAGGCCGTTTTCTATCAGGGCGCAGGCGGACCCGAAGTGGTTGAACTGCGGGATGTTCCGGCCCCGCAACCCCGGTCAGGCGAGGTGATTGTCGACGTCGTCGCCGCGGGCCTGAACCGCGCCGACGTGCAGCAGCGCCGCGGCGTGTATCCGCCGCCTCCCGGCGCGAGCGACGTTCCCGGGCTCGAGGTGTCCGGCCGGATCTCCTCCGTGGGCAATGGAGTGGAGGGCTGGAAGGCCGGCGACGAGGTGTGTGCCCTGCTGTCCGGCGGCGGTTACGCGGAAAGGGTGGCCGTTCCGGCCGGCCAGCTGCTGCCGGTGCCGCCAGGCGTTTCCCTGCTGGAAGCCGCGAGCCTGCCGGAGACTGCCGCGACGGTGTTCTCCAACCTCTTCATGGCGGCCGGAGTGCAGGCGGGCGAGAGCGTCCTGATCCACGGGGGCGCCGGAGGCATCGGAACGATGGCGGTGCAGATGGTGCGCGCCTTCGGCGGGATCCCGATGGTGACGGCCGGCTCCCAGGCGAAACTCGACGTCGTACGTCCGCTCGGCGCGCAGCTGCTGATCAATTACCGCGAAGAAGACTTCGTCGAGAAGGTCAAGGAAGCCACCGGCGGCCGCGGGGCGGACGTGATCCTCGACGTCATCGGCGCCAAGTACCTGCAGCGCAACCTCGACGCGCTGGCCACGGCCGGCCGGCTGGTGGTCATCGGGCTGCAAGGCGGGGCCAAGGCCGAGCTTGATTTGGGGAAGTTGATGGCGAAGCGGGGCGCGGTCATCGGCACCACCCTGCGCGCACGGCCGGCGGAGGAGAAGTCGGCCATTGTGCGGGCGGTGCGTGAACATGTCTGGCCGCTGGTGGCCTCCGGGGACATCAAGGTGCAGGTGGGCAGGACCTTCCCGCTGGAGCAGGCCGCCGCGGCGCACGAGTACTTCGATTCAGGCGACCACGTCGGCAAGATTCTCCTGACCGTCGGGGAATAACCGCAGGTCAGCAGGATGGTCCTCGGCCGGCGCCAGATTTAGCAATCAAAGGCTGTGACCCATAGCATGCTGCTGTTAGCCTGCCATTATAAGGTCGCTTCGTTGATCAAGGGAGCATCATGAGCCAGACATCAGCACCACTGCCTGGACGGGACCCGGATCCGGAATCCACAGTGTTGGTCCAGGACCCGAACCTTCCGCCCGTCGCCCTCGACCCCGCGGTTATCGCGGCCGAAGACCGGAAATGGACGCCCGCGAAAATCGCGATCTGGATCGGCGTCGCCCTGCTCGGAGGCGTGAGCTGGACCATCATCGCCTTTGTCCGCGGCGAGACGATCAATGCCATCTGGTTCGTCTTCGCCGCGGTCTGTACCTACTTCATTGCGTACCGCTTCTACTCGAAGTACATCGAGAACAAGCTGACGAAGCCGAATGACCTGCGGGCGACGCCGGCCGAGTACAAGGCGGACGGCAAGGACTACGTCGCCACCGACCGGCGGGTGCTGTACGGCCACCACTTTGCCGCGATCGCCGGCGCCGGGCCCCTCGTCGGACCGGTGTTGGCCGCGCAGATGGGCTACCTGCCCGGAACCATCTGGATCATCATCGGCGTGATCCTGGCCGGCGCGGTGCAGGACTACCTGGTGCTGTTCTTCTCGATGCGCCGCGGCGGCCGCTCGCTGGGCCAGATGGCGCGCGAGGAGCTCGGCGTCATCGGCGGCACGGCGGCGCTGATCGCCACGCTGGCCATCATGATCATCATCGTGGCCATCCTGGCGCTCGTGGTGGTCAACGCGCTGGGCGAGTCCCCGTGGGGCGTCTTCTCCGTGTCGATGACCATCCCGATTGCGCTGTTCATGGGCGTCTACCTGCGCTTCCTGCGTCCGGGCAAGGTCAGCGAGGTCTCGATCATCGGGTTCGTGCTGCTGATCGCCGCCATCGCGGGCGGCGGCTGGATCGCCGAAACCGACTGGGGCGCGGCCCTGTTCACGCTGGACCGCACCACCATCGCCTGGGGCATCATCGTCTACGGCTTCATCGCTGCGGTGCTGCCGGTATGGCTGCTGCTGGCCCCGCGTGACTACCTGTCCACGTTCATGAAGATCGGCACCATCATCATGCTGGCCGTGGCCATCGTGCTGGTCCGGCCCGAGATCAACGTCCCGGCCTTCAGCGAATTCGCCGGCCGGGTGGACGGGCCGGTGGTTCCCGGCGCGCTGTGGCCGTTCCTCTTCGTGACCATCGCCTGCGGCGCCCTGTCCGGATTCCACGCGCTGATCTCCTCCGGCACCACCCCGAAGATGGTGCAGAAGGAGAGGCAGACCCGCTTCATCGGGTACGGCGGCATGCTGATGGAGTCGTTCGTGGCCATCATGGCGCTGGTCGCGGCGATCTCGATCGACCGCGGCATCTACTTCGCCATGAACTCCTCCGCGGCGGCCACCGGCGGCACGGTGGAAGGCGCCGTGGCGTTCGTGAACAGCCTCGGCCTCGCCGGCGTGAACCTGACGCCGGACATGCTGACCCAGCTGGCCCAGAACGTCGGCGAGGAATCGGTGGTCTCGCGCACCGGCGGCGCGCCGACGCTGGCCGTGGGCCTGTCGCAGATCATGCAGGGCCTGATCGGCGGCGTCGCCATGATGGGCTTCTGGTACCACTTCGCCATCATGTTCGAGGCGCTGTTCATCCTGACCGCGGTCGACGCCGGAACCCGGGTGGCGCGGTTCATGCTGCAGGACACCATCGGCAACTTCATTCCCCGGTTCAAGGACGTCTCCTGGCGGCCGGGCGTATGGGTCTGCACGGCCATCATGGTCGCAGGGTGGGGGTACATCCTGATCCTCGGGGTCACGGATCCGCTCGGCGGCATCAATACGTTCTTCCCGCTGTTCGGCATCGCCAACCAGTTGCTGGCTGCGATCGCGCTCGCGGTCTGCCTGGCCATCGTGGCCAAACGCGGCGCCTTCAAGTACCTCTGGATCGTTGCACTGCCGCTGGCGTTTGCCTCGGTGATCACCATCTGGGCGTCCATCCTGAAGATCTTCTCCCCGGATGTGCGCGTGGGCTATTGGGCCAACAACGCCGCGTACCGGGACGCGCTGGCCGCCGGCGAGACCAGCTTCGGCAACGCCAAGTCGGTCGCGGAGATGGAAGCGGTCGTCCGCAACACCACGGTGCAGGGCACGCTGTCCATCGTGTTCGTGGTCCTGACCATCATTGTGATTACGACGGCGATCGCCGCCACGATCAAGGCCTGGCAACGCGGCGGAGGCATCACCAACGAGGAGCCGGCCACCGTCTCGGCCACGTACGCGCCTGCCGGCCTGGTCGCCACGCCGGCCGAGCGCGAGCTGGACAAGCAATGGAACCAGCTGCCCGATGAGCTGCGCCTGGAGCGGGCCCACCACCACGGGCGGCGGCCATGAACTACGCACTCGCACGTGCCCGCGAGGGCTGGCACGGATTCGTCTGGTTCTTCAAGGGCGTGATGGGAGAGAACGCCTACCGGGATTACCTGGAGCACCACCGCCGGACGCACCCCGGCGTCGCGCCGATGACCGAGCGGGAGTTCTGGCGGGACAAAACGGACCGCCAGGACCGCAACCCCCAGGGCCGCTGCTGCTGAAGTGCCGGTACCCGAAGGCACCGCCCGCTTGCGCGCAGCAAACGGGCGGTGCCTTCGTCTGTCGCGGACGACGTCGGCGGTACCTGCCGGAGGTCCCGCCGGAATGTCCTGATCCTCTGGCAAGATGAAACCATGACTGACGAGCAGATACCTCAGGCGGACGATCCGGTGCTCGAGGGAGCGCTGGCCGGCGAAACGGGCGCCGACCGGAAAACGGCCAAGGAAAACGGCACGAAAAAGGGCACCTCGCTCCACGACTTGGTCGATGAGCCGGCCAAGGTTATGCGCATCGGCACCATGGTCCGCCAACTGCTCGAAGAAGTGCGCAGTGCCCCGCTCGATGACGCCGCGCGCACCCGCCTCGCGGAAATCCACGAGCGGTCCATCAAGGAACTCGAGGACGGCCTGGCGCCCGAGCTGATCGACGAACTCGAGCGCATCAACCTGCCCTTCGGCGACGATGCCGTCCCCTCGGACGCCGAGCTGCGGATCGCGCAGGCCCAGCTCGTCGGCTGGCTGGAAGGTCTCTTCCACGGGATCCAGACCGCCATCGCCGCCCAGCAGGCGGCCACCCAGCAGATGGCCGCCCGCCTCCAGCTGCGCCAGCTGCCGCCGGGAACCCTCATCGCGCCCGGCGTCGTCATCGGCGAGGACGGCGAACCCCGCCGCGCCGAAGGATCCGAAACGGAAATCGCGCCGGTCCACCCGCGTCCCGGCCAGTACCTGTAGCGGATGGAGTTCTTCGGCGCTGCCCGGCAGGCCCGCCGGGACGACAAGGAGCTGGGCAAGGGCATCTGGCGGCGCACGCACGACCGCTTCAAACGCGGACTGGACCGTTACCACCAGGTCCTGGAGGGAATCGCGGACGACGCCGTCTACGGCGAACTGGTCGTGATCGCCAACGAACTCTCCGCCCAGCTGCCCCAGGTCCGCGGCTGCTGCGCCGGGGCCCAGAAGCTGCACCCGAGCGACGGCCTGGACATCCCCGGCGGCAGCCTCGCGGGCGTCCACCGCTGCCTGTCCAAGGCCGGCAATTCCCTCGCGGCTGCCGCTGAGGCAGCCGCGATGGCGCGGCTGGCCACCGATGCGGCAGGCTCGGCCCATGCGGCGGAAAGCGTACGACGGCGGGCGGCCATCGTCGTCGAAGACGTCAGCGAGGCGCTCCGGCTGCTCGAGGAGTCCGGCGGCCGCTAGCGTTGCGCGAAACGGCGAATCCCCGCCTCGCGCGGAAGCAGGGATTCGGCTCTGAAGGCAGGGGAGCGCACTGCTCCGGCGAGGTCAGACCACGAGCGGTACCGCGTGCACCTCGTCCGCCCGGTGGCCGGCGCGCTCGTGGATCCGCTGTACGGCGTCTGCCGACGGCGCCTCGGACAGGCAGTAGACGACGCCGCTCTCCGGATCGGCCCAGGCCTGCTTGAAGACGACCTTCTCGTCGTCCTGAATGGCGAGGTCCGCGTTGTGCGCTTCCCTCAAAGCCTCCGCGGTGATCCCGACCATGTTGTGATGAACATCCATGAACTCAGGCATGACGACGTTCCTTTCTCGGCCATGTTGCTGAACGGGCGCTGGACTGCGTCCGGTTATTTCGGCTGGCAGGCGTACACTCGCCCCGGTCATCCGAAATAGCGCGGATTCGACAGGTCTGCCCAGGAATCCTAGTTCCATAGTGCTCTTCCCTGCGGAACGATGACAATGGCCGGGGCGGGCGAACCTGCGGGGTCAGGCAACAGGCTGCGCATGCCCCATGAGGTCGGCTTCCGGGGCGGCAGTCAGAGGCTCTATCCCGTCAGGCGTGACCAGGACGGCGCGGGCCGTTGCGATGTCGTAGAACAAACCGATGGCCTGGACCCGCCCCTCCGCCAGCGCAGGTCCGGCTGCCGGATGCTCCTCGAGCTTGCGCAGTTGGAGGGCAACGTTGACCATGCTCAGCTGGTCCAGCTTGCTGTAGCCGGCGGCCGCCGCCGCGAGAGCCACGAGATGGCCCGCCTTGAGCTCCCGATGGCTCGGCCGGGCATGTTCGAGCCATGCGTCGAAGCCGCTGCCGAGCGAGGGGGAACCTCCGCCCTCCGCGTCGGCCAACACGGCCTTCATGGCCCCGCAGTTGGAGTGTCCGCAGACCACGATCGAGTCCACGGACAGCCCGTGCACGGCGAAGGAGAGCGCCGAGTCGATGGAAGCATCGCTGGAATCGCTGCAGACCACGTTGCCGATGTTGCGCAGGGTCAGGAGGTCGCCGGGGCCGCTGCTGGTAATGAGGTTGGGGTTGACCCGCGAGTCGACGCACGCGACGAACAGAGTGTCCGGGTCCTGGCCGTCCGCCAGGTCCTGCACCAGCGGGCGGACCTTGTCAGCATGCCGGCGGTGGTACTTGTCAATGCCCAAGAGGATGGACCGCAGGGGAGGCGCGCCGCCGTCGTCGTTCCCCTCCGCGCCCGCGGCTACGGATTCCCCGTCGGCTGCGGCCGCAGCTCCGGCCGGCGCTCCAGGCACGGTCCCCGGCCCCGGCTGCCAGGAGGCTCGGGGAGGCAGCGGAAACTCCCGCGGTTCCCGGCGCTCGGGCGTGCAGTCGGCGGCATCCCGGAACACGGTCGTCCCGTGCTCTTCCAGCACGACGGATCCGCCCCAGGCCAGGTACTGGTCGTGCCAGGCGAGCAGGGCCTCGCGGAAGGAATGATCAAGATAGTCAGCGTTGAGTTCCACCACTACGTCCCGGCCTGCAGGCAGGGAATCGAGCACGTGGTTCAGCCGGGGCAGGGCGAAAAAGCTGCAGGACCCGGCGATCGTGACCCGCCAGGGCGCCGTGGGCATGGCCGGTTCGTGGACCTGCATCGGCGCCCGCAGGATCCGCCACAGCACGCACGCCGCCGCCAGGGCCAGACCGATCAGCACGCCTTCCAGCAAGTTGAGGAAGACCACGCACCCGAGCGTCGTGACATACACAAGGAGGTCTCCGGTGCGGCGGCTGGTCTTGATGTCGGCCAGCTTGACCAGCCGCGCCCCGATGACGACCAGCAGACCCGCCAACACTGCCATGGGGATCAGCTGGATCAGCCAGGCGAACAGGGCCGAGAAAAGGAGGATCCAGACGCCGTGCAGGACCGCCGAGGCCCGGGACGCGGCGCCGGCCTCGACATTGGTGGCGGAGCGGACGATGACGCCGGTGACCGGCAGTCCGCCCAGCATGCCGGAAACCACGTTGGCGGACCCCTGGCCCACGAGCTCCCGGTTGAAGTTCGTGCGCGGGCCGGTCTGCATCTTGTCCACGGCGACGGCGGAGAGCAGCGACTCGATGCTGGCGATCATGGCCACCGAAACGACGGCCAGCGCGACCCCGCGCCAGTTATCCTCCGGCAGGCTCGGCAGCGAGACCGCGTCGAAAATCGAACCGCTGAACGAAATCCGTTCGACGTCCGCGGCCATCAGCACCGACAGCGCCGTTCCGAGGGCTACCGCCGCCAGCGGCCCGGGCACCCGCCGCACCGGACGGGGCAGATACTTCCAGCCGAGCAGGACGGCTACGACGGCCGAACCGAGGAGGAAGGCGTGCAACTCGAGCGCAACTACGGCGGCGGGGAGAGCGGCGACGTTCGCGAGCGCCGAATCTTCCGGCTGCGCACCGAGCAGGACCTGGACCTGCTGGAGCACAATTGTGATGCCGATCCCGGCCAGCATCGCCTTGACCACGACGGGCGAAACGGCCAGAGCGGCCCGCCCGACCCTGCTCACGCCCAGCAAGAGCTGCACGACGCCGGCGGCGGCAGTGATCGCGCAGGTCACCTGCCAGCCGAACTGTTCGACCAGCCCGGCGACGACGACGGTGAGGCCGGCGGCCGGCCCGCTGACCTGCAGCGCCGAACCACCGAGGCTTCCGGCCACAATGCCGCCCACGGCGGCAGCGATCAGGCCTGCCATGACCGGGGCCCCGGACGCGGCCGCTATGCCGAGGGACAGCGGAAGGGCCACGAGGAAGACGACAAGCGACGCGGGGAGGTCGGCTCCCAGGTTGTTCAGCAGCGGTAAGGACCTGAGTCTGGTGAGGCCGCTGGCCGGCCGCCTCCTGTCACCGGCAGGACTTTCGGAAGTGCCCGAAACAGCAGAGTGGTCGTTTCGTCGGGTCACACGCTTCCCATCATTCGAGGTGCAAGGGTCGCGACCACGGTATGCGGGATGACCAGCCCATTTACAGACCGACGAGGGCATTTATTTTTGAAAGTGAGGGACGTTACAGAGGCGCAAGCCGCGCAGATGAACAACGCCTGTGCGCGGCTTGATTCCCTTTGCGGGGCCTGTACATCGCGGAGTTCGGCTGCTACCTGCCGTGAGGCCATCAGGCGGGGAGGCAACGGAAAGCGGAAACGCCCTTGGAATCCGATAGATCCCAAGGGCGTTTCTGTTGAGCCCCCTGCCAGAATCGAACTGGCGACCTTTTCATTACGAGTGAAACGCTCTACCGACTGAGCTAAGGAGGCGGAGGATTCACTCGGCGGTGCCAAGCGGAATCCACAAGGAATAACTATAAGAGAGCATCCGCGCGCGGGTCAAAACAGGCTTAGCAAACCGCCCCGTCCTTCGGCATGGTGCCTTCGATGAAGTAGCCGTCCACGGCGTCCTGCACGCACTTGTTGCCGCGGCTGTAGGCGGTGTGGCCTTCGGCTTCGAAGGTCAGCAGCGAGGCGGACTCGAAGTTTGCCGCCATGGATTCGGCCCACTCGTACGGCGTCGCCGGATCTCCGGTGGTGCCGACCACCAGGATGGGGTCCGCGCCCTCGGCCTTCACCGGCGCCGGCGTCCGCACCGCATCGTAGGACCAGTTCTCGCAGGTTGTCCCGCCGTAGGCCAGGTAGCGGCCGAGGGTCGGGGAGGCGTCTTCCAGTGCCTTGGCTTCCTCGCGCATGGCGTCGAGGCCCGACTCCATCGGGTAATCGAGGCAGTTGATCGCGGTGAAGGCCTCGGTGCTGTTGCCGGTGTAGCTGCCGTCAGGCTGCCGCTCGGCGCCGAGGTCCGACAGCCTCAGCATCTCCGTCGGGTCCCCGCCGAAGGCGCCCTTGAGCGCCGCGGTCAGGGCGGGCCAGTTCTGGTCGTTGTAGAGCGGGACGATGAGGCCGGAAACGAACATGCCTACGGTGACGAGCCGGCCGTCCGAGGCCGTCATCGGGTTGTCCTCCACCGCGGCGATCAGGTCCCGGATCTGGCCCACCGCGTCATCCGCGGACCCATCCATGGGGCAGTCGGACGACTGCAGGCAGCTCTCCGCGTAGCTGCGGATAGCGGCCTCGAACGCCTTGGCCTGCCCCAGAGTGACGTCGGCGTTGCTCAGCGACGGATCCAGTGCTCCGTCCAGCACCAGGCGGCCCACGCGTTCGGGGAACAGGTCGGCGTAGGTGGCGCCAAGGAAGGTGCCGTAGGAGAAGCCCAGGTAGTTCAGCTTCGCGTCGCCCACCGCGGCCCGCAGGATGTCCATGTCCTTGGCGGCGCTGACCGTGTCCACGTGGCCGAGCACCTCGCCGGTCTGCTCGGCGCACTGCTGGGCCAGCTCCTTGGAGTCCCGCGCTGCCTCGGCCAGGCCTGCGTCCGTGTCCAGGTCGTACTGGACCTGCCGCGCCTCGTCCTTCTCCTTGTCCGACATGCACTTCACCGGAGCCGAGCGCTTCACGCCGCGCGGGTCGAAGCCGACGATGTCGTAGTTCCGGCGCAGCTCCTCGGTGGTCATGTACGCCAGCGAGTCCTTCACCGTGTCATAGCCGGAGCCGCCGGGGCCGCCCGGGTTCAGCAGGATGGAGCCCTTGGAGCCGTTGCCGGCCGAGCTGCGGATGGCCGCGATCTCGATCCGTTCGCCGTCCGGCTCGGCGTAGTCCACCGGCACCTCGACCTTGGCGCACTGGAACTGCTGCTCGCAGTCCTCCCACGCAACGTCCTGCGTGTAGTAGGACTTGAGCGCCGGATCAACCGTGCCGGGATCCGCTGCGTTCCCGGAGCCGGGCGGCTCCTGCGGCTGGGGGAGCAGCCCGCACCCGGTGAGCATCAGGAGTACGACGACGGCCGCTCCGGTCGTGAGGGCACGGCGGCTTCGGCGCGGTGATAGGCGCATTAAAGGATTCCACTCCTGGGTCGGCGGCAAGGGGAGTCGGGGACCGGACGCTGCTTCACAGCAGGCTGACCACCATGGCTTCCATGGCAAGCACGGGCGCCACGTTGGTTTGCAGGCGCTTGCGGGCCTGGGCAATGGCGTCCAATCTGCCCAACGTTTGTTCGGGGGAAGATTGTTCCGCGAAGGCCGCCAGCTCCGGCCTCAGGTACTCGTTGACGAGCTCCGTCCGGGTTCCCATCTGCAGGGTCAGTACGTCGCGGAAGAACGTGGTCAGGTCGATCATCACCCGGTCCAGCGAGTCGCTCAGGCTGCGTTTGGCCCGGCGCTTTTGCTCTTCCTCCAGCGCCCTGAGCTGGCTGCGGATGGCCGGCGGCAGCGTTCCGGTTTCCGGCGCTCCCAAGGTGTGCAGCAGCGACTCCCGCTCGGCTGCATTGCGTTCCTCGGCAGCGGCCGCTGCTTCCGCGTTGGAAAGTTCCACCAGTTCGCCCGCGGCCATCACGGCATCGGAGACGCCGCGGAGGCGGAGGGGCAGCCGGACGATGGTGTCCCGGCGGGCCCGGGCGTCCTCGTTCCGGGCCAGGCGACGGGCCACTCCGATGTGGCTCTGCGAGACACGGGCAGCAAACTCGGCCAGCTCGGGGGTGGCCCCGTCCCTGCGGACCAGCAGTTCGGCCACGTCGCCGATCGACGGGATCCGCAGTCCAACCGGGCGGCAGCGCGAGCGGATCGTGACCAGGACATCGGCCGGACTCGGCGCGCAGAGCAACCAGACGGTGCGCGGCGGGGGCTCCTCGATGGCCTTGAGGAGCACGTTGGTGGTGCGTTCGGTCATGCGATCCGCGTCTTCGATGATGATCACGCGCCAGCGTCCCGAGGATGGCTTGTCCTGCGCCTTGGTCACCCACTCGCGCACGTCCTCGATCCGGAAGGTGACGTTCTCGGTGGCCATGACGGACACGTCGGCGTGGGAGCCGGCCAGCGCCGTCCGGCAGGAATGGCACTCCCCGCAGCCGCGGTCCTTGGCCCGGGGCTGCTCACAGACCAGCGCGGCGGCGAAGGAGCGGGCCGCATTGGAGCGGCCGGAACCGGGAGGCCCGGTGAACAGCCAGGCATGGTGCGGGTGCTCTGCGGCCGCAGCGCGGCTGAGCTGCTCCACTACGGCAGCCTGCCCGGGAAGGTCGGCCCAGACGCTCATGCCGGCCTCCCGCTGATCCGTTCCATGATGGCTTCCGTCAGCCCTGCCCGGTCCTGGCCGGCATCCAGCACCAGGTAGTGATCGGGACGCGCGGCCGCGAGCTCCAAAAAGGCCGCGCGGATGCGCGAGTGGAAATCATCCGGCTCCGATTCCATCCGGTCCTCGGTGCCCTCCGCGGCGCGGCGGTCGCGGCCGCGTTCCGGGTCGACGTCCAGGAGGACGGTGAGGTCCGGAAGGATTCCGTCGGTGGCCCACAGATTGAGGTCGCGGACGGCGTCGAGCCCGAGCCCGCGGCCGGCGCCCTGGTACGCAACGGAAGAGTCGATGAAGCGGTCGCACAGGACTGTCTCGCCGCGTTCCAGCGCCGGAACGATGACCTGCCGGACGTGCGCCGCACGCGACGCGGCGAAGATCAGGGCTTCGGTGCGCGCATCGATGTCCCCATGGCCGTGCTCGAGGACCAGCGCGCGCAGCTTCTCGCCCACGGGTGTGCCGCCCGGCTCCCGGGTGCGGAGCACGGTGCGGCCGAGTGCTTCAAGGCGGGCCTGGACCGCGGCGGCCTGGGTGGACTTTCCGGCCCCGTCGCCGCCCTCGAAAGCGATGAACAAGCCGCCGTTCCCCGCCGGCGCGGCGGCCTCCGCAGGGACAGGCAGGGGATGGCTCTCGGAAGTCACCAGACCAGCCTATCCGGTCCGACGGGGAGCCGAAGAAGTCACAGTTATCCTGTGGAGAGCCGCCGGGTCTACCCTTCTTTCATGACCCAGCACGCGTCCCAGCATCCCGAATCCTTGGCGCCGGACACCGTTGTGGTGGCCGGCGGCCGTCCCGAGCGCACGCACGACGCCCCCGTCAATCCGCCGGTGGTGCTGTCCTCCACGTTCGTCGGCCAGGGCGAGGTCTACGAAGGGGACCGTGCCTACGGCCGCTACTCGAACCCGAGCTGGGATCCGTTCGAGGACACCCTCGGCCAGCTGGAGGGTTCGGAGCTTCCGGCCCTCGTCTTCGCCTCCGGCCTCGCCGCCGTCTCCGCCGCGCTGTCGCTGGTGCCCTCCGGCGGCGTCGTCGTGATGCCGCGGCACAGCTACCAGGGCAGCCTGGCCCTGACGCAGGACCTGGCCGACCGCGGTGCCCTGACGGTCCGCCCGGTGGACATCGCCGACACGGAAGCGGTCAAGGCCGCGCTGGAGGGCGCCGACGCCCTGTGGCTGGAAAGCCCGACCAACCCGATGCTGGAGATCGCCGAGATCCGCGTCCTCGCCGCGGCAGCGCACGACGCCGGGGCCCTGGTGATCGCCGACAACACCTTCTCCACCCCGCTGGGCCAGCGCCCGCTGAAAAGCGGAGTCGACGTCGTCGTACATTCCGTCACCAAGTACCTGGCCGGCCATTCCGACGTCGTACTCGGTGCCGTGGTGACCTCGGATCCCGCCCTCCGCACCCGGCTGCTGTCCTACCGCTCGCTGCGCGGCGCCATCGCCGGGCCGTTCGAAGTCTGGCTGGCCCTGCGCGGACTGCGCACCCTCGCGCTGCGGATCGATCGCTCGCAGGCTACCGCCATGGAGTTGGCCCGCAAGCTGCAGGAACACCCCCGCGTGGAGGCCGTGCGCTACCCGGGGCTGCCCGGCGATCCCGGACATGAGCGGGCCGCGGCGCAGATGGACGGCTTCGGTTCCATCATCGCCATCACGGTCAGGGGCGGCGCCGAGGCTGCGGACGCCGTCGTGGACGATTTGCAGTTGTGGACTCCCGCGACCTCGCTCGGCGGAGTCGAGTCGCTGATCGAGCGCCGCCGGCGGCATGCCAACGAGCCTGCCTCCGTGCCGGAACACCTGCTGCGGCTCTCCGTCGGAATCGAGAACGCAGCGGACCTGTGGGCTGACCTCGACCGGGCGCTGCAGAAAGTGCAGGACTAACAGGACTTCGAACCGTTAGGCTGGAAACGTGCTGATTGCGTATGAGATTCAGGAATGGCTCTACCGGGGCCTGGGCTACGTGGCCCTCGGCATCGAGCTGTGGGCGCTCATCGACTGCGTGGGTCGCAAGGGCGAGCATTTCCAGGCCGCTTTCAAGCGCACCAAGGGGTTCTGGATCGGCATGACGGTCGCTGCGGCCGCGGTCGGCGGGCTGTCCCTTCTCGGCGGAGGATTCGGCACCTGGATGCTGTTCCAGCTGGCCGCCGTGATCGCCGCCTCCGTCTACCTGGCGGACGTCAAGCCGGCGCTGAATGAACTCAAGGGCTCCGGCGGCAGCGCCTACGGACCCTACGGCCCCTGGTAGGCCGGGGACTTCCTAGTCCGGGCGGACCGCGGCCCAGCCTACGGTGATTTCCCCGAGCCGCCACCGCGCCGGGCCGTCCTGCACGGGCCAGCCGGCCTTCCGCATCATCCGGCACATGGACAGCCACCGCTGGCGGTTCCCGAACGGCGCCACGGCGGCGGACTCCGCCCAGCACCGGTCCAGCGCCTGCAGATAGTCGTGGACGCGTTCGTCGGCGACATTGTGGTGGATCAGCGCCTTGGGCAGCCGCTCGGCCACATCGGAAGGCCGGTCGAACGCCCCGAAGCGCAGCGAGATGCTCAGCGACACAGGGCCCTCCGGCTCTACCGCGACCCAGGTGGCCCGGCGCCCGATCTCGTCGCAGGTGCCGTCGATGAACAGCCCGCCGGGGGCCAGCCGGTCCCGCACCGTGTCCCAATGCGCGCCGTACTCGGACTCGGCGTACTGCCGCAGGACATTAAAGGCGCGCACCACGGCTGGCCGGCGTCCCGGCACCGGGATCTCGAAGCCGCCCTGCCGGAAGCTCAGCCCCGGGCGTTCCAAGGGCTTCGCCCGCAGGACGCGCTCCGGCTCGATCTCGACGCCGATCACCTCCACGTCCGCGCGCAGCCTGGAGACCCGGTGGTGGAGTTCGATGGCGGTGCTCGGCGACGCGCCGTAGCCCAGGTCGATCACGAGAGGGTCCGCGGCATTGCGCAGGAGGGCTCCGCGCGGACCGCACAGCCAGCGGTCCATCCGGCGCAGCCGGTTCGGATTGGTGGTGCCCCGCGTGACCGCTCCGATCGGCTTGGCGGGTTTCGGGCGGACGGCAGCTGCGGGACGGGGGCTCGGCACGAAAAAACAGAATAGACGGACGGGCGGCCCGGTTTTTCCATTCAGTGCGCCTGAGTGCGTAACGTCACGGCACGGGAGAGAACCGGGAAGGGGCTGGCGGATAGGATGAACGCCATGACTGCCTCGACGAACTACAAGTTGATTCTGCTGCGGCACGGCCAAAGCGACTGGAACGAGAAGAACCTCTTCACCGGCTGGGTGGACGTTCCCCTGACCGACCAGGGCCGGGCCGAGGCCAAGCGCGGCGGCGAGCTGCTGGTCGAGGCAGGCATCCTCCCCGATGTGCTCTACACCTCCCGGCTCAAGCGTGCCATCGTCACCGCGAACCTCGCCCTCGAGGCCGCTGACCGCGACTGGATCGACGTCAAGCGCAGCTGGCGCTTGAACGAGCGCCACTACGGCGCCCTGCAGGGCAAGGACAAGACGCAGATCCGCGAGGAGTTCGGCGACGACCAGTTCATGCTGTGGCGCCGCTCCTACGACACCCCGCCGCCCGAGCTGGACGACTCGAGCGAGTGGTCGCAGGCCAAGGACCCGCGCTACGCGGACCTGGCCTCGGTTCCGCGTACGGAGTGCCTCAAGGACGTGCTGGAGCGCTTCCTGCCTTACTGGGAATCGGACATCTCCAAGGATGTGCTCAGCGGCCGCACCGTCATGGTGACCGCCCACGGCAACTCCCTGCGTGCGCTGGTCAAGCACCTCGACGGCATCAGCGACAACGACATCGCCGCGCTGAACATCCCCACCGGCATCCCGCTCGTCTACGAGCTCGACGAGAACCTGAAGCCGGTCAAGGCCGGCGGCACCTACCTTGACGCGGACGCAGCAGCCGCAGCGATCGAGGCGGTAGCCAACCAGGGCAAGAAGTAGCAGCCCCAGCACACTCAGAAGGCCGGTTCCCTGCGCGGGAACCGGCCTTCTGTCTGCTCGAGTGCTGGCTAGACGGCGTCGCCGTTGGCCGTCCACTCGCCCGTGACCAGGTAGGTCACCTTGCGGCTCACCGAGATGCCGTGGTCGGCGAAGCGCTCGAAGTAGCGGCTGGCGAGGGCAACATCGACGGCGGTCGCCGGCGAGGCGGAGAAGTCCGGGGAGGCAATGGCCTTGAAAATTCCTGCGTGGAGTTCGTTGACCCTGTCGTTGCGGCGGGCGATGTCGCGGGCCAGATCCAGTTCGCGGGTGTCCAGCAGCTCGGTCAGCAGCCGGGAGATGGCGATGTCCTGCTCGGCGATCTCGTCGAAGGTTGCTCGCAGGTGCTCCGGGACCACCATCTCCGGGTAGCGCATCCGGGCCAGCTGGGCGATATGGCGCGCCAAGTCTCCCATGCGCTCGAGTGAGGCGCTCATCCGCAGCGAACCGACGATGACCCGCAGGTCCGAGGCCACCGGGCCCTGCAGAGCCAGGATCTCGATGGCACGTTCATCCAGGTTGTTCTGCAGGAAATCGATGCGTGCATCTGACGCAATGACGTCCTGCGCGAGTTCGGTATCCGCCGTGGTGAAAGCCGTGTTCGCCTTCTCAATGGCCTCGGTCACGAGCCGGGAGATCTCGACCAGTTGTTCGCCTACCTGATGGAGCTCCGCTTGAAATACCTTTCGCACAGGCCGTCCTTTCATTGTCATTAGCCACACTCCGTCGACCGCGCAGTAGTCACAGTCACTGTGGAGACTGCCACCGCGCCGTTAACTTCCGGTGCTTCTCTAAGTGAACGTTAGTTGAACCCCTGACTGAATGCCACCAAAACCGCGGAGGGTGACGTCTGCGGCGGCATAAGCTATAGGCGTGGAACCTCTGATGATCGCCCTGCTGGCCGGGCTGGTCGGCCTGCTGCTGGGCGCCTTCGGCGTGCTGGCCTTCCGGCTCAGCGAACGCCAGCGACGCCAAGTGGAGGTTGCCGAGCCCACCATCCGTGAAGGCGCAGCGGAAGTCCTCGCCGTCGTCGGACGCGCCTATGTCATTGTGGACGTGATCGACGGCGTGGTGCGGGCAAGCCCGGGCGCCTACGCCTACGGGCTGGTGCGCGGCCACACCGTGGTCCACAAGGAGCTGCTGGAGTTGACCGCGAGGGTCCGCCGCGACGGCGTGATCGAGGAGCGCCAGCTGGAACTGCCGAGGGGCCCGTTCGGGCAGGGCAGCATCATCGTGCAGGTGCGGGTTGCCCCCATCGGCGATGACTACATCCTGCTGCTGGCCGATGATCGCACTGAGATCACCCGCACCGAGGCCATGCGTAACGACTTCGTGGCGAACGTGTCGCACGAACTGAAGACGCCGGTAGGTGCACTGTCGCTGCTCGCCGAGGCCGTCGAAGGCGCGGCTGACGACGAGCAGGCTGTCCGCCGGTTCGCACTGCGGATGCAGAAGGAAGCCACGCGGCTGGGCGCGCTGGTGCAGGACATTATCGAGCTCTCCCGGCTGCAGGGTGCCGACGTCGTCCAGACCGGCACGGCCGTGGACCTGAACCCGGTCGTCGCAGAGGCCGTGGACCGCAACCGGCTGACTGCGGACAGCAAGGACATCCAGATCATCGTGGGAGGCAAGGTCGAGGAAAAGGTCTACGGGGACCCCGACCTGCTGATGACAGCCCTGCGCAACCTGATCGAGAACGCCATCCGGTATGCGCCGGAGCACTCCAAGGTGGGCGTGGGCCTGCGGTTCCGCGAAGGCCTGGCAACGATCTCCGTAACGGATCAGGGCCCGGGCATCACGGCCGAAGAGCAGGACCGCATCTTTGAACGGTTCTACCGCGTGGATGCCGCGCGGTCCCGCCAGACCGGGGGGACCGGGCTGGGCCTGAGCATCGTCAAACACATCATTTCCCAGCACGGTGGAGAGGTCTCGGTCTGGTCGCAGCCGGGACAGGGATCGACCTTTACCGTCCGCCTGCCTGAGATGGACCAGACCGAAGAGGAAACGGAGGCCGGCGGAGGGCCGGCTGAGCCGACAAAAAAGGGCTCCAACGGTGCCCGTGAGCAAGGAGTTAGTGCTTGACCCGCATTTTGGTTGTCGAAGACGAAGAGTCGTTGAGCGATCCGCTCAGCTACCTTCTGGGCAAAGAGGGCTTTGAAGTACAGGTTGTCGACAACGGGCTGGATGCCGTTGTGGAGTTCGACCGCTCGGGTGCCGACCTCGTCCTGCTGGACCTCATGCTCCCGGGCCAGTCCGGTACGGAAGTGTGCCGTCAGCTGCGCCAGCGCTCGAACGTGCCCGTCATCATGCTGACCGCCAAGGATGCCGAAATCGACAAGGTGGTTGGCTTGGAGCTCGGCGCGGATGACTACGTCACCAAGCCCTACTCCTCCCGCGAGCTCGTGGCGCGGGTGCGGGCGGTGCTGCGCCGGCAGGGCGAGCCGGAAGAGCTGATTTCCAATACGGTGCAGTCCGGCCCCGTGCGGATGGACGTGGAACGGCACGTGGTCAGCGTTTCCGGGGAACCGGTCTCGCTGCCCCTGAAGGAGTTCGAACTGCTCGAAATGCTGCTCCGCAACGCGGGCCGCGTCCTCACCCGCGGGCAGCTCATCGACCGGGTCTGGGGTTCCGACTACGTCGGGGACACCAAGACCCTCGACGTCCACGTCAAGCGCCTGCGCGGCAAGATCGAACCGGACCCGTCGGCACCCCGCTTCCTGGTGACGGTCCGCGGGCTCGGCTACAAGTTCGAGCCCTAGGCAGCCGCCTCGGCGCCAGCGCCGCGGAGCGGACATAGGAGCTCACGCCGGCGAAGCAAACACAAAGGAGGGCCGCATCCGTTCAGGGATGCGGCCCTCCTTCGTCAGTCCGTTCGGGGGCTGCCGATTACGGAGCGGTCTCGGTCGGTGCCGGGGTGGCGGAACCGGAGGGAGCCGGGGTGGCCGAACCGGCCGGAGCCGGGGTCGCGGCGGAGCTCGGGACGAAGGGCTTGTACTCGGCCAGCGAGCCGTCCAGGACGGGGACACCGAGCTCGGTGGACTCCGAGTTGACCTTTACATCGAGGTTCACCAGTGCTCCCGGGTCGGCGCCCGGGGTGTCGACGACAGTTTCGTTCTCAGCCTGCTCGAAGCGGATCTGGCCGTTCGCCGGAACCGTGACGCTCGCCGTGCTGCCCGGACCGGTCAGGGTCAGCTGCACGGGGGAGTCGGAGGTGTTGCTGGCGGTGCCCAGCACCCGTGCCTGCGAGTCGCCGTCGGCGGCGACCAGCATCAGGTTGCGCAGCAGGATCGGGTCGACGTTGGCCACGATGCCGTCGCTTGCGGCGTACGAGAAGGTAGTCGCCTGGTCGTTGATGCTGCTGCACCCAGCGGACCCCAGGAGGGCTAGCGAGGCGGTGCCGATAGCTAGGGCACGCTGCACACGGTTCTTCGGCGCAATCTTCACGGCAGGGACTCCTCATTCAAAGGCTTTACATCGAGCGGGAGCTGTACACAGCTCAGCCATAGCCTACCGGCAGTCCCGGCAAAAGTTGGATTCCTCCGGCGTAACCAACCTGCCCGCATGCATCAAATCCGCTCTTCGTCAAGGGGTGACCACCGCGGGATCGCTGCAATGGCGCGGATCGGCGCCGTCCGGGCGGCCCGGGGAGACCGTAAGCGGCATGATAAACTTGTCTGTGGGAAAGGGGAAAGTCCACATGGTATTTGAGGTCGGCGAGACGGTTGTTTACCCTCACCACGGTGCTGCGAAGATCGAAGAGATCAAGATGCGCACCATCAAGGGCGAAGAGAAGATGTATCTCAAGCTCCGAGTGGCTCAGGGTGACCTGACCATTGAGGTTCCGGCAGAGAACGTAGATCTGGTAGGCGTTCGCGATGTGGTGGGCAAGGAAGGCCTGGAGCACGTGTTTGACGTACTCCGTGCCGAGTTCACCGAGGAACCCACGAACTGGTCGCGCCGTTACAAGGCCAACTTGGAGAAGCTCGCATCCGGCGACGTTATCAAAGTTGCCGAGGTAGTGCGCGATCTGTGGCGGCGCGAACAGGACCGCGGCCTGTCGGCAGGCGAAAAGCGCATGCTGGCCAAGGCCCGGCAGATCCTGGTTTCGGAGCTGGCCCTTGCGGAAAAGACAGACGAAGACAAGGCGGCGGCAGTGCTGGACGAGGTGCTTGCGTCCTAGCAGCCTAGACTGCCCCTAAAGGCCCCGGCGGCCGGTCCCAGCGGACCGGCCGCCTTTTTCGTGCCGGTAGGCTTGACGCGTGTCTACACCTCCCACGCTGCGCATCGGCGTTGTCATCGTCGCCGCGGGTTCCGGCCAGCGGCTCGGCTACGGCATCCCCAAGGCCGAGGTCGAATTGGCCGGGCGCACCTTGCTGGAACATGCGCTCGACTCGGTCCTTGCATCCGGCGTGGCCGCCCGCGTCTGCGTCGCGGTCCCTCCGGGCGACACCAGGCTCCGCGGCATTTGCGCGCGCGCCGGCGGGAAGACCCCGGTAGCGGCGGTGCAGGGCGGCAGCAGCCGGGCGGAGTCCGTCGGCAGGGCACTGGCAGGGCTGGGGTCCGGGCTGGATGCCGTCCTGGTCCACGATGCCGCACGCGCGCTGACGCCGCCCGAGGTCTTCAACCGCGTCGCAGCAGCGCTGGCCTCCGGTGCGCAGGCCGTCATCCCCGCCGTCCCGGTGGCGGACACGATCAAGGCGGCGAGTCCCAGTTCGCAGCAGGAGCGCAGCATCGCCGGCGAGAAGGTTGCCGGGACTCCCGAGCGGGCAATCCTTCGCGCCGTCCAGACCCCGCAGGGCTTCGATGCCCGGATCCTGGCGGAGGCCCACGATTGGCTGGAGTCGGCCGGCGAAGACGCCGCAGGGATCACGGATGACGCGATGCTCGTGGAGCGGCGGGGAGTGACGGTCTTCCTGGTGCCCGGTTCCGAAGAGGCCCTCAAGATCACCACCGAGCTGGACCTGATGACGGCGGAGGCACTGGCCGCCCGCCGGCTCGCGTCCGCTGCTGCCCCCGGACAGGAAGGCCAACAATGAGCGGCTCCAGCAACTTCCCGCGCACCGGCATCGGTGTCGACGTGCACGCCTTCGCCCCTGACGACGAGCCGCAGCCCCTTTGGCTGGGCGGGTTGCTCTGGGAAGGTGAGCGCGGCCTGTCCGGGCATTCCGATGGAGACGCCGTTGCCCACGCTGCCGCGGATGCGCTGTTCTCCGCCGCCGGCCTGGGGGACCTGGGAACGCATTTCGGTACCGACCGCCCGGAGTACGCCGGTGCCTCCGGTACCCGCCTGCTGGGCGAGGCGGCGCGGATAGTGCGGAGCGCCGGCTTCGAGATCGGTAACGTTGCCGTCCAGGTCATCGGCAACCGGCCCAAGTTCGCCCCCCGGCGCGGGGAATCCGAGGCGGTGCTCAGCGAGGCGGCCGGCGCTCCGGTCAGCGTCTCGGCGACCACGAGCGACGGACTCGGCTTCACCGGCCGCGGCGAGGGCATCGCCGCCGTCGCCACCGCCGTCGTCATGGCAGTTGCGCCCCAAGCCGCAGGCGCGGCTAATCTGGAGCGGTGAGCCTGAGATTCTATGACACCGCCGCCGCAGAAGTCCGCGAGTTCGTCCCGCTTCAGCCGGGCAAAGTAGGCCTGTACTACTGCGGCGCCACGGTGCAAGGGGATCCCCATGTCGGCCACATCCGCTCGGGGATCGCCTTCGACCAGCTGACCAGGTGGCTGCGCTACAGCGGCTACGAGGTCACGGTCGTCCGTAACGTCACGGACATCGACGACAAGATCCTCGCCAAGTCCGCAGCCTCGTTCGAGCCCTTCGACCCCGCCGACCAGGACGCGCCAGCCATCGCCAACGAGCCCTGGTGGGCGCTGGCGTACCGCTACGAGCAGGCCTTCCAGCGCGCATACGACACGCTGGGTGTCGCGCGGCCCACCTACGAGCCCCGAGCCACGGGGCACATCCCGGAGATGCACCAGTTGATCCAGCTGCTGATCGACCGGGGCCACGCCTACCCGGCGCTGGACGACTCCGGCGACGTGTACTTCGACGTCCGTTCCTGGGCGGAGTACGGCTCGCTCACGCGGCAGAACATCGAGGACATGCAGGCCGCACCCGACGCCG
The DNA here is from genome assembly GCF_946892675.1 of Arthrobacter sp. Marseille-P9274. Classification (NCBI taxonomy): domain Bacteria; kingdom Bacillati; phylum Actinomycetota; class Actinomycetes; order Micrococcales; family Micrococcaceae; genus Arthrobacter; species Arthrobacter sp. Marseille-P9274. The sequence goes on along the minus strand of NZ_CAMPOV010000004.1, from coordinate 20,554 downwards.
GTCCCCGGGGCAAGCGCGATCCCCGCGACTTCGCGCTGTGGAAGGGGTACAAGGAGGGCGAACCGGCCACCGCCAGCTGGCCCAGCCCGTGGGGCACGGGCCGCCCGGGCTGGCACCTCGAGTGCTCGGCCATGGTCACTAAGTACCTGGGCACCGAATTCGACATCCACGGCGGCGGGCTGGACCTGCGGTTCCCGCACCACGAAAACGAGGTGGCGCAGTCGCGGGCGGCCGGCCACGGGTTCGCCGGCTTCTGGATGCACAACGGCATGGTCACCTACGAGGGCGAAAAGATGTCCAAGTCGGTCGGCAACATCGTGACCCCGGCCGAGATGCTCGCGATCGCCCGTCCGCTGGTGGTGCGCTACTACCTCGGGCAGGCGCAGTACCGCTCGGCACTGGACTACAACCCGGGCTCCCTCGCGGAGGCCGCAGCCGCCGTCGAGCGCATTGAAGGCTTCATGCAGCGGGCCCTGGCCTTCCTCTATGGCGAGGGGTCCGCCGTGCCGGCAGCCCGGGAGCGCGTGCCGGAGGCCTTCGAGGCGGCGATGAACGACGACCTGAACGTGCCGCAGGCGCTGGCCGCCGTGCACGAGGCGGTGCGCGCCGGCAACACCGGCCTGGACGCCAAGGACAAAGATGCGGCGGACCGTGCCCTGCACCAGGTCATCGCCATGACGGACGTGCTGTACATCAATCCGCTGGACCCGCACTGGAGCAGCGGCTCCGGCGACGGGGTCGAGCACCAGGCTCTGGATGCCCTCGTCCGTGCGCAGCTCGAGGAACGACGCTCGGCCCGTGAGGCCAAGGACTGGGCGCGGGCGGATGCCATCCGGGACACCCTGGCTGCGGCGGGGATCACGGTGGCGGACTCCGCCGACGGCGCCACGTGGTCCGTGGCAGACCGCTAAACTCTATTTGACCGGCATCATCCCAATGCGACCGGCGTCCGCCGAGTCGGTGCAGACGCTGCCAGCTGATCGAAGGTAAGTATCATGGCCAACAAACCCCGCCCCGGAGCGGTGCGCAAGTCCAAGAAGGGCCCCACCACGGGCACCGGCGGGCACGGCCGCAAGGCTCTCGAAGGCAAGGGCCCGACGCCAAAGGCCGAGGACCGGCCCTACCACAAGGCCTACCGTGCCAAGCAGCTGTCCGAGCGTTCCTCCGCCCGTCGTGCCGGCGGCAAGTCCGCTCCCACCCGCCGTGCCGGCGGCAAGGCGGCCGAGGAGATGGTCACCGGGCGCAACTCCGTGGTGGAAGCGCTGCGCGGCGGCGTGCCCGCGAAGGCACTGTATGTCGCCGTCCGCGTGGAGATGGACGACCGGGTCAAGGAGTCGCTGAAGATCGCGGCCGAGCGCGGCATCCCCGTGCTGGAGGCGCAGAAGCCGGAACTGGACCGGATGACGGAGGACGCCGTCCACCAGGGCCTGGTCCTGCAGGTGCCGCCCTACGATTACCCGGACGCGCTGGACCTGGCCGAGGACACCATGGCCAAGTTCACCAAGGGCTACATCCGCAACGCACCGCTCTTCGTCGCGCTGGACGGCATCACGGATCCGCGCAACCTGGGCGCCATCATCCGTTCGGTGTCAGCGTTCAGCGGCCACGGCGTGATCGTGCCCGAACGACGGGCGGTCGGCATGACGGCCTCGGCGTGGAAGACCAGCGCCGGTGCGGCCGTCCGCGTCCCGGTGGCCCGCGCCGCCAACCTGAACAACACCCTGAAGGCCTTCAAGTCCATGGGAATCTTCGTCCTGGGCCTCGACGGCGGCGGCGACGTTTCGCTGCCCGGGCTGGAACTGGCCACGGAGCCGCTCTGCCTGGTGGTGGGCTCCGAAGGCAAGGGCCTCTCCCGCCTGGTGCGCGAGCACTGCGACCAGATTGTCTCCATCCCCATCGATTCCGACATGGAATCGCTGAACGCATCCATGGCCGTGGGCATCAGCCTCTACGAGGTCTCCCGGCAGCGCGCCGGGCAGTAGCCTTTCGTCGGAAGCAGACAGCCTTGGCCGAACCACAAGAAAAGATCCCCGCCGAACTCCGGCTCCGCCGCGACCACCTGTCGCGGCCCTTTCCGCTGGGCGTCAGCGACGCGGGGATCGATGCCGGCGGCCTGGTGAACGTGGCCGTCTTCGCCCCGGAGCTGAAGGCGGTGGATGTCCACTTCAAGGCCGGCGGACGGTGGTCCAGCGCCCCGCTGACCGAGCTGACCGACGGCGTCCACCACGGGGTGGTGTCCGGCCTGGGGGAGGGGAGCCGCTACGGCTTCTGGCCCCGCGGCGGCCAAGTGAGGCACGGCCAGCTGCTGGTGGACCCGTACGCGCGCGCCATCACGGACGACGGCGGGACCTTCCATTCCGTGTTCGTCGAACCTGGTTTCGACTGGGACGGCGCGCGGCCCCCGCAGGTTCCGTGGCGCGACACGGTGATCTATGAGTGCCACGTCAAGGGCCAGACCATGCTGCACCCGCAGATTCCGGCGGAACTGCGCGGCACCTATGCCGGGCTGGCCCATCCGGTGATGATTGACTACCTGCTGAACCTCGGCATCACCTCGGTCCAGCTGCTGCCCGTACACTTCCATCTGGACGAGCCGCACCTGCAGGAGCTCGGCCTGTCCAACTACTGGGGATACAACACCCTCGGCTTCTTCGCCCCGCACGAGGAGTACGCGACGACCGCGTCGCGCCGGGCGGGGCCGAAGGCCGTGCACGACGAATTCAAGACCATGGTGAAGACCCTGCACGAGGCCGGGCTCGAGGTGATCCTGGACGTGGTGTACAACCACACGGCCGAGGGCGGCAAACACCAGCGCACCTACTCGTACCGCGGCCTGGCCGACCATGCCTACTACCGCCACGACGCGCACGGCAACTACCTGGACACGACCGGTTGCGGCAACACCCTCAACCTCAACGAGCCCCGGGTACTCCAGCTGGTCATGGATTCGCTGCGCTACTGGATCGAAGAATTCCACATCGACGGCTTCCGCTTCGACCTGGCCGTCTCCCTGGCCCGGGACGAGAACAACCACTTCGACCCGAACCACCCTTTCCTCGCGGCGATCGCCGCCGATCCGGTGGTTTCCCGGGCCAAGCTGATCTCCGAACCGTGGGACGTCGGCCCGGGCGGCTGGCAGACCGGGAACTTCCCGCAGGGCTGGGCGGACTGGAACGACCGGTTCCGGGATGCGGCCCGCAGCTTCTGGCTGGAGGACGCCAACGCGCTGAACCACGGCGGGAGCGGCTCCTCGGTCGCGCGGCTGGCCAGCTGCCTCGCCGGCTCGGCCGAGGTCTTCGCCGGTTCCGGCCGCGGGCCGCTTGCATCGATCAATTTCGTCACCGCCCACGACGGCTTCACCCTGGCGGACCTGACATCCTTCGACCGCAAGCACAACGAGGACAACGGCGAGGAAAACCGGGACGGCACCAACCACAACCGCAGCTACAACCATGGTGTCGAAGGCGCCACCGGGGACAGCGCCTTGCTGGACGCCAGGGCCCGCGCGGCACGGAACCTGATGGCCACCCTGCTGCTCTCGCTCGGCGTCCCGATGATCACCGCCGGGGACGAGCTGGGGAAGACCCAGCACGGCAACAACAACGTGTACTGCCAGGACAACGAGCTCAGTTGGTTGCACTGGCTGCTGGACGACCGGCAGGAGCAGTTGCTCCGAACTACCCGGCGGCTGCTGCGGATCCGCAAGGTTTTCCTGGCCAACCAGCCGTACGGCTATCCGGCCACGGAACACGGCTCATACCTGCTGTGGTTCAACGAGTCCGGCGAGCCGATGACCCAGGACCAGTGGACGAACCCGTCCAGCCGCACCGTCCAGCTGCTGATGGGATCTCCCAGCGGCACCATCGACGGGCTGGTGGTTCTCAACGGCCGGCTCGAGCCGCGGAAGATCATGATGCCCAGCTCCGCGGCCCTGCGGGATTTCGGCGTGGCCGAGAACCACGGCCGGACCTTCGAATTGCTCCTGACGACCTCCGACTACGACGAACGCCGCCGCGGCGCGCGGATCGGGAGCGGGGAACGCGAAATCATCGGCGCCAATTCCATCAGCATCTACCGCGCCTGAATCCCCGTACAGTACAAAGGCGACAACGACGGCGGACCCCAAGGTCCGCCGTCGTTGTCGCCTTCAGTGCCGCCGGCGCTCTAGTACTGCCGCGGCTGGTCCTCCTGGACGTTGGTGCGGGCCTCATCGGCTCGCGACTTCACGTCCTCGGCGGCGTACTTGCCTTCTTCCTTGACGTGCTCGGCGGAATCCTGCGCCGAGGACTTGAGCTGTTCCGCCGCCTCGCGGGCCGGCTCCTTCAAGCCCTGGGCGACCTGCTGGGCGGAACCCTTGGCTTCCTCCACAAGGGGCTGGGCCTCTTCCTTCACGCGCTCGGCGGCGCGCTGTTCGGCCCTGGTAGCCGGGAATAGGGAGGAAACCAGCAGGCCGGCCCCGAAGGCGATCAGGCCGGCCGCCAGCGGGTTGCCCTCGGTCTTGCGGGCAATGGTGTGCGGCGCCTCTTGGACGGCATGGCCGGCGTCGTGCGCCGCGGAACGGGCGGAATCCGCCGTGTCGCGGACGGTGGACCTGGCGGAACCGACGGTGTCGTCCGCGCTTCCCATGACCTTGTCCTTGGCCCGGCTGAACGTGTCCTTTACTTTGTCGGTCTGCCGGTGCACGATGTTCGACGGCGAGACCTTCTCGGCTACGGCGTCCACATCGGTGCCCAAGCGGCCACGGGTGCGTTCGATATCGGCCCGGATTTCTTCAGGTGACTGGCTCATCGTGCATCCTCACTGGGTTTGAGAGTTTCGGGAATTTTCTTGACGGATTCCTGCGTCCGGGGGATACCTTGGACGCTCTTCAGCTGCTTCTTGCCAACGGCCGCGAGGATCGCTGCGATGATCGCCCAGATGACGGCCACGATGATCGCGGACCAGACGAAGCCTGAACCTTGGCCCATGACGAGGCCGAGCCCCCACCAGAGGGCGATCGAGAGGAAGAGCAGCACGAAGTGGCCGGCGATGCCCGCGCCGGTCAGCATTCCCGCGCCCTTGCCGGCACGGGTGGCTGACTCCTTGGCCTCAGCCTTCGCCAGCTCCAGTTCCTGCCGCATCAGCACGGACATGTCGCGCGAGACGTCGGAGAGCAGATCGCCGAGCGAGCTGGTTTCGGCCTTGACTTCGGCTTGCGTCGGGGGAACGTTTCCGGCTTCCGGGTAGCGTTCGCTCATCGGCTGCCACCGCCTTCAAAGGGATCCCGCTCGGGGATGGCCGTACCGCGGCGCAGGTCGGTGTCGGTCTCCGGGTAGCTGATGCTCTCCGGCGACCCCGCGGCACCGCCGACGGAGCCGGAGGTGTCGTACCGATCCGTGGCGCCGGTCGGAGTGGCAGTGGGGTAGCCGATCGTCTCCGGGTAGCCCGGGGCGCCGCCGTAGCCGGCCCCGGCCTGGCTGCCCGGTGCGGCATAGCCCCTGGCGCTCCGGGTGTCGTAGTCCGTGGTGCCCGCCCGGCGGGCCGATCCGCCGGTGCCGCTATCCGCGGTCAGCCCTCGGGTCAGCCGGCCGGCGACCAGGCCCGCGCCGGCGGCGATGGCCAGGAACGCGCCGGGCCGCTGCCGCGCGAACCGCTTGACCTCGTCGAGCAGCGAACCGGGATCCCTGTTCTCCAGCCAATCGGCGACGGAGCGGGCCTTGTCGGACGCTTGGCTGACCAGATGGGTCGCGTTGCCGGACTGCTCCGAGTTCCGCGCCATCGACGCGAGCTCTTCGCCGATGGACCGCAGGCCGGAGGCAACCTTCTGCTGCTGGGCACCGGCCTGGCTGTGAACGTTGTCGCCGAGCTGGGACATCAGCGAGCGGGCCTGTTCCTTGGCCTCGTGGGCGACCTGCTTCGCTTCGGTCTTAGCGGTTTCCGCCACGTGCTGGCCGGCGGCTGCGCCCTCGCGGCCCACTTCCTTGGCTTCCTGCTTGGCCGTTTCGGACTTGGACTGCTCCGGCTCGTAGGTCGTTACCGGTTCGGTGAGGGGCTCGGCCGGCCGCGCCGGCGGGAGGGTCTCGCCGCCGACTCCGCCCGGACGTCCAAAGGTGCCGCCTGTCGGGCCGAGGCCTGCGGTGTCGTCGTCGTAGTTTCCTGGGGTGTTGGTCGTCATAGCAATTCCTTCTCCTGGAGTCGGGTCAGTCGATGGGGCGGATGGGCAAACTAGGTGCGCCTGCTGTCCTCGCGGCTCTCGCCGAGGTCGCGACGCAGTGAACGTCCACGCTCTATGTCCTCCTTTTCCTTCTTGAGTTGCTTGTCGCTCTTGCGCGTGTCGCGCGGCGGCAGCTGGATGGTCTCTTCCGCCCCGATGCCTGCCTGCAGCTGGCGCCCGCGCTCGGCCTCAGCGTCGAATTCCGCGCCGAAAAGCAGCGACAGATTCGACAGGTAGAACCAGAGCAGCAGGACGATCACGCCGCCGATGGCGCCGTAGGTGCGGTTGTAGTTCGCGAAATTCGCGACGTAGAAGGCAAATCCCAACGTGGTGACCGCCAGGACCAGCAGGGCCAGGAACGCGCCCATGCTCATCCAGCGGAATTTCGGTTGCTTCACGTTCGGGGTCGCGTAGTACAACAGGGCGACCACGAGCACCGCGAAGGCAATGAGGATCGGCCACTTGGCGATATTCCAAGCGGTCAGCGCCGCATCGCCCAGGCCGATGGTCGCGCCGAGCGCCTCGGCAACCGGCCCCGACAGCACCAGGATCAGCATCATGGCGGCCGCGAGCAGCACGACGATGAGCGTGACCAGGAGCATGGCGGGCCGAAGCTTCCAGAAGGGCCTGCCTTCGTCGACCTCGTAGATGCGGTTCATCGCGCGGCCGAACGCCCCGACATACCCCGAGGCGGACCACAGGGCGCCCGCGATGCCGACGACGAGCGCCAGTCCGGCCGAAGGAGCATTTGCCAGCTGCTCGATCGGCTGCCGCAGGGTGTCGGCGGCCTGCCCGGGGGCTACCCGCTGAAGCGTGTCCAGCATCGCCGTCGTTGTCTGTTCCCCCTGGCCGACAATGCCGAGGATGGACACCAAGGCGAGCAGCGCCGGGAACAACGACAGCACAGCGTAGTAGGTGAGCGCCGCGGCCAGGTCGGTGCACTGGTCCGCGGAGAACTCGCGCACGGACTTGCGGAAGATGTACTTCCACGAGGGCTTCTTGACCTCGGCAGGAGTGTCCGGCTTCCGCTCATCCTCCGGATGGGGCGCCGTCGCCGCTTTCGACGAGCTGTTCTCTTTCTCCACGCCTCCTCCTTTCCCGGCTTCGTGTGTAAACGGGCGAACAAGACTCATGCTATTTCTAAGTATGCTTATAAGTAAGAGGGATGGGCAGAAAGGGCAACAATGAGGAAACCCACAGCGCGGGGACCGCTGAGCAGCGCACTACTCGCGAACATGGTCGAAGCCCCGCAGGAAAGGCTGCCGGAACCTTTGCCGCACCCCCGGCCGGACACCTGGCCTGAGCCGGAAGATTTTATGCACGACGGCGATGTGCAGCTCGCGCTGTTCTGCCTCTATGAACTGCATTATGGGGGCCTGGACGGCGTCGCCGACGGCTGGGAATGGCACCCGGAGCTGATCCGGGCGAGGACCGGCCTTGAGCGCAGCTTCGAAGGGGCTCTGCGCCGGATGGCTGTAGTGCCCCCGCTGCCCGAACCTGCCGCGGAGCCCGTTGCCGCTGGGCTGTTCGCCCTCACCGCGGACGACGGCGGTCCCAGCCTGTCGCGGTACGTCGCCAAGGAGGCAACAAGCGAGCAGCTGCGCGAGTTCCTGATCCTCCGCTCGATCTACCAGCTGAAGGAGGCGGACCCGCACAGCTGGGCGATCCCGCGCCTGGGCGGACGGGCCAAGGCAGCGCTGGTCGAGATCCAGTCGGACGAATACGGCGGCGGCCGGCCCGAGCGCATGCATTCGGGGCTGTTTGCCAGGGCGATGCGCGGAGCAGGGCTGGAGGACGCCTACGGCGCCTATATCGACGCGGTCCCCGCCGTGACCCTCGCCGCGGTCAACATGATGTCGCTGTTCGGCCTCAACCGCCGGCTCCGCGGAGCGATCGTGGGGCATCTGGCCGCGTACGAGATGACGTCGTCGATCCCCAACAAGCTGTACAGCCGAGGGTTCCGCCGGCTGGGCTACGGGGCCGACGTCCGCGACTACTTCGACGAGCACGTCGAGGCGGACGCCGTGCACGAACAGATTGCGGGCCGCGACATGGCAGGCGGGCTCGCCGAAGCGGAGCCCGCGCTGCTGGCCGATATCTTCTTCGGGGCTGCCGCCGCGCTCGCAGTGGACGCGCTCGCCGGCCGGCACCAGCTGGAGGCGTGGCAAGCGGGGCAGTCGGCGCTCCTGGTCCCCGCCGAAGCCCCGGCATGACAGCCTCGCCGGACCTGGCGGAGGCAGAGTACATTCTGCCGCTGCGCTGGTCCGAGGACGGGGGGCTCGAAGAGCTGACCGACTACCTGCGGGTGCTCTCCGGCTGGATCCGCATCACCGTGGTGGACGGCTCGCCGCCAGCGGTGTTCGAGGCACACCGGCGCGCGTGGCAGGACCTGGTCCGCCACATCCGTCCGGAACCGGGGCACGGCCGCAATGGCAAGGCAGCCGGCGTCATCACCGGAGTGCGCAGCAGCGAGAGCGAGTTCCTGGTCCTGGCGGACGACGACGTCCGGTACACGCTGCAAGGCCTGCGCCGGTTGGTGGCACTCCTCGTGGACGCAGAGCTCGTGCGGCCGCAGAACTACTTCCTCGAGTGGCCGTGGCACGCCCGGTGGGACACCGCGCGGACTCTGCTCAACCGGGCCTTCGGCTCCGACTATCCCGGGACGCTCGGCGTCCGGCGGAGCATGCTGGAGGCAACCGGCGGCTACGACGGCGAGGTCCTGTTCGAGAACCTGGAGTTGATCCGCACGGTCGAGGCGGCGGGCGGGCGGCAGGTGCGGGCGGACGGCCTGTACGTCGGCAGGATACCCCCGGCCTCGGCGCACTTTCGCCGACAACGGATCCGGCAGGCCTATGACAGCTTCGCCCAGCCGGGAAGGCTTGCCGCCGAGCTGTTGCTGCTGCCGCTCATCTGCTGGGCTGCGCGCAGGCCCGCGCGCCTGGTCCCGCTGCTTGCCGCCTCGATCGCCTTGGCCGAGGCCGGGCGGCGCCGGCACAACGGCACCGCGGTCTTCCCGCCGGGTTCGGCACTGTGGGCGCCCTGCTGGGTGCTCGAGCGCGCGGTCTGCAGCTGGCTGGCCGTCGGCCTGCGGCTGGCCGGCGGGGTGCACTATGCCGGCGGGCGGATTCCACGGGCCGGGACATCCGCCCGGCAACTGCGACGACGCTATCGGACGCAGGCCGCCGGTGCTCCGATCCAACAACGAGGAGGCCAACGAGCATGGCTGTGAGAGCAACGAACCCCGAGCCCGCGGCGACAGCGGACCAACCGGAGGAGGCCGAAGCAAGACCGCGCCCGGAGCCAGCTGCGGCGGCCGGGCGGCGACCGGAAGAGCCGACCGTCGAACCGCTCCCGAAGCCAGCGGCAGCGACGGTGGTGGCCTGTCCTAACGGGCCGCTGCTGCTGCGCGGAGACGTCGAAATCCTGACGGAAACAGGCGAGCCGGTGCCGCGCCTGCGCCGGACCGTGGCCCTGTGCCGCTGCGGCGCATCTTCCATCAAGCCCTACTGCGACGGCACGCACAAGCTCACCGGTTTCACCACCGGGCCGACGCCCTCCGCCGCCGGCCCGGTACAGGACGGCTGACCGGCCCGGCAGCGTGACCGATCAGGCGTTGGTGACCAGGCCCAGTTCCGACTTGGAGGCCAGCGACGGGTGGTGCGGAAGGACACGGACCGTGTAGCCGAAGGAGCCGGAGCGGTCGATCTGGACCTCGCCGGAGAACAGGAAGCGGCCGTCGCCGAGGTCTTCCTTCAGCGCGAGCTGGTCGAAGGAGGTATCGAGCAGCTCATCGCCCTCGCTGACCTTGCCGTGCGCAACTTCCACACAGACATCATCGGGGACCAGGGAACCGAGCTGGATGAAGGCACTGACGCGGACGAGATCGCCGATCTGCGGGTCGTCCTGCATCCCGAGGGAGTCCACATGCTCGACGGCGACGTCCTTCCACGTGTGGTGGATGCGCGTGGTCCAGCCGGCGAGGTTCCGCGCCGCCGAGAAACCGTTCTTCCTGATCATTCGGCCCGAGGTGCAGGCCGGCGTGTACAGCTGGCGCACGTAGTCCTCGACCATCCGCTCGGCAGAAACGGCCGGCCCCAGGTTCGCGAGGGTGTGCCGGATCATCGCGATCCACTGATGCGGCAGCTGATCGTCGGTGGCCAGGGGCTCGGAAGGGCCCGCGGCCCCGGCGCCCTCGGCGGCTTCGTCCGCGTAGAAGCGCGGCGCCACGTGGTTCTCCAGGAGCCCGTACAGCGCCGAGGCCTCGATGTCGTCCCGCTCGTCGGCGCTGAACAGCGAATCGGCCCCGCTCGCGGTCGACGGGTTGGCGGTCGGGATCGCCCAGCCGTTGTCGCCGTCGTACATTTCGTCCCACCAGCCGTCCAGCACAGACAGGTTGAGGCCGCCGTTGATCGCCGCCTTCATGCCCGAGGTGCCGCAGGCCTCCAGCGGACGAAGCGGATTGTTCAGCCAGACGTCGCAGCCCGGGAACAGCGTGCGGGCCATGGCGATGTCGTAGTTGGGCAGGAAGACAATCCGGTGGCGGATCTCCGGGTCGTCGGTGAAGCGGACCAGGTCCTGGATCATGCGCTTGCCCTGCTCGTCCGCCGGATGCGACTTGCCCGCGATGACCAGCTGGATGGGGTGGTCCGGATGCAGCAGCAGCGCCTTCAGCCGCGCGGGGTCGCGCAGCATCAGGGTCAGGCGCTTGTACGTCGGCACGCGCCGGGCGAAGCCGATGGTCAGGACGTCCGGATCCAGCACATGGTCGGTCCAGGCGAGTTCCGCGTCGGTCGCGCCGCGCTTCTTCCAGGAGGAACGCAGCCGGCGGCGGACGTCCTCGATCAGGTTGCCGCGCAGTTCACGCCGCAGCTGCCAGATTTCGGCGTCGGAGACGTCGTAGACCCTGTCCCACTGCCGTTCCCGGACGCTGCCGTTACCGAACTTGGCCAGGGCCAGCTCGGCGATGCGCGGATCCACCCAGGTCGGCACATGGACGCCGTTGGTGACGGAGCTGATCGGCACCTCGTTGGTGTCGAAGCCCGGCCACAGCCCCGAGAACATCCCCCGCGAGACTACGCCATGCAGCTTGGCCACGCCGTTGGCCCGCTGTGCCAGCCGCAGGCCCATCACGGCCATGTTGAACTTGATCGGATCCCCGCCGCTGTAGTTCTCCTCGCCGAGCGCCAGGATTTTGTCGATGGGGACGTTCGGTGCCAGCCCGGCCCGGAAGAAGTGCCCCACCTGCAGCCGCTCGAAGCGGTCGATGCCGGCCGGCACGGGAGTGTGGGTGGTGAAGACCGTGTTGGCCCGGCCCGCCGCGAGGGCCTCGTCCCAGCTGAGCCCCTCGTCCATGAGCTCGCGGATGCGTTCGATGCCGAGGAAGCCGGCGTGGCCCTCGTTCGTGTGGAAGACCTCGGGCGCCGCGCAGCCGGTCAGCCGCTGGAAGATGCGCAGCGCCTTGACGCCGCCCATGCCGAGCAGGAGTTCCTGCTGCAGCCGGTGGTCGCCGCCGCCGCCGTAGAGCCGGTCGGTGATGTGCCGGGCAGCCTCGTCGTTGCCGGCCACATTCGAGTCGAGTAGCAGCAGCGGGACGCGTCCGACGTCGGCGCGCCAGATGTGCGCCAGCAGGCGGCGGTCGTTGGGGAGCGGCAGTTCCACCTGTGCAGGGGTCCCGTCCGCCTCGCGCAGCAGCGAGAGGGGGAGCCCGTCCGGGTCCAGCACCGGGTAGGTTTCCTGCTGCCAGCCGTCGCGGCTCAGGGACTGCTTGAAGTAACCGGCGGCGTACAGCAGCCCGACGCCGATCAGCGGCACGCCCAGGTCGGACGCGGCCTTCAGATGGTCGCCCGCGAGGATGCCCAGGCCGCCGGAATACTGCGGCAGCACCGACGCGATGCCGTACTCGGGGGAGAAATAGGCGATGGATTTCGGCGCATCGGCGCCCAGGCTCTGGTACCAGCGGCTGCCGGTCAGGTAGCGGTCCAGGTCCTGGCTCACCTCGTGGACCCGCGCGACCAGGTCCTCGTCCGCGGCGAGCGCGTGCAGCTGCTCGCGGCTGAAGGAGCCGAGCAGCGCCACCGGGTCGTGGCTCTGCCGCCACAGCTTGGGATCCAGGCGCTCGAACAGCTGCTGGGTTGGCCGATGCCAGGACCAGCGCAAATTGCTCGCCAGCCGCGCCAGCGGCTGGATTCGCTCGGGAAGTACAGTGCGGACGGTAAACCTGCGGATTGCCTTCACCCGGCCTACGGTAGCGCAGATCACGCCGGCGCATGGTTTCGGAATTGTAAACGCTACGCGAACGCGTCGTTTTTGTTCCGGCTTCGGGCTTGGCCTTAGCAAACGGCCCTTTTTGTCGCTAACGTCTAGCGTGTGAGCACATTCACCGAGGATCCGCGCCCAGCCCCGTCCCAGGCCCACCTGCGTTTCGGCAGGATTCCGATCACCGACGTCGCCCCGGTGATCGAAAGCGGCCGCTTCCCGGCCAAGGCGATCGAGGGCGAAGACATCCCCGTCGCCGCTACGGTCTTCCGCGAGGGCCACGACCGGATCGGCGTCACGGTCGTCCTCTATGACCCGGACTCCAACGCCGTGCAGCGCCGCCAGTTGGATCCGCCCGCCAAGGGCCTGGACCGCTGGCACGGCGTCGTTCGCCCCGGCGCCCCGGGACTCTGGAGCTTCGCGATCGAAGGCTGGGCGGACCTTTACGCCACCTGGCACCACAACGCTGAAGTCAAGATTGCCGCCGGCGTCGATGTGGACCTGATGCTGGCCGAGGGCGTCCACCTGTTCAACGAAGCCGCGGCGCAGGAGGGGAGGCCCGCGGACAACGCCGAAGTGCTGCGCCAGGCGGCCGGTATCCTCGCCGACGGCGGCCGTTCGGTGGAGGAGCGACTGGCCGCCGGCGGCTCGCACGAGGTGCTCTCCGCGGTCCGCAGCCATCCCATCCGCAGCCTCGTCACGACGTCGGAAAAGTACCCCTTGCTGGTGGAACGCGAGCGGGCCGGCCGCGGCGCATGGTACGAGTTCTTCCCCCGTTCTGAGGGCGCGGTCTTCGACCATGCCGCAAACACCTGGACTTCGGGTAACTTCACGACGGCGGCGCGTCGCCTTCCGGCCGTGGCCGCCATGGGCTTCGACGTCATCTACCTGCCGCCGATCCACCCGATCGGGTTCATCAACCGCAAGGGACCGAACAACACGCTGCACGCCGGTCCGATGGACCCGGGTTCGCCGTGGGCCATCGGTGCCGCGTCCGGTGGCCACGACGCCATCCACCCGGACCTGGGCAATTTCGACGATTTCGATGCCTTCGTCGCGGCCGCCGCGTCGAACGGCCTCGAAGTGGCGCTCGACCTGGCGCTCCAGGCGGCGCCGGACCACCCGTGGGCCACCGAACACCCGGAGTGGTTCACGACGCGGCTGGACGGCACCATCGCCTACGCCGAGAACCCGCCGAAGAAGTACCAGGACATCTATCCGCTGAACTTCGACAACGATCCGGACGGCCTCTCGGAGGAAGTGCTCCGCATCGTCCGGCTGTGGATCAGCCACGGCGTGAAGATCTTCCGTGTGGATAACCCGCACACCAAGCCGGTCTGGTTCTGGGAATGGCTGATCGGCGAGGTAAACCGCACCGATCCGGACGTCGTCTTCCTCGCCGAGGCCTTCACCCGGCCCGCGATGATGCACGCGTTGGGCCGCGCCGGTTTCCAGCAGTCCTATAGCTACTTCACATGGCGCAATACGAAGCAGGAGATCGAGGAGTACTTCAGCGAGGTCAGCCACGACAGCGCCGATTACTTCCGGCCGAACTTCTTCGTGAACACCCCGGACATCCTCACCGAGTACCTGCAGTACGGGGGACCGGCCGCGTTCAAGATCCGCGCAGTGCTGGCCGCGACCGGCAGCCCGCTCTGGGGTGTCTATGCCGGGTATGAACTGTGCGAGCACGTCGCCCGGCCCGGCGCCGAGGAGTACATCGACAACGAGAAGTACGAGTACAAGGCCCGCGACTTCACGGCCGCCGAGGCCGAGGGCCGCTCGTTGGCGCCTTACCTGACCAGGCTCAACGGGATCCGGCGATCCCACCCGGCGCTCGGCGAACTGCGGAACCTGACCGTCCACAGCAGCACGGACGACGCGACCGTGGTCTACTCCAAACACAAGGAAGACCTGCCGGGCGGGGGCAAGGACACGATCATCGTCGTCGTCAACGTGGACCCGCACAGCGCCCGCGAATCGACGGTCAGCCTGAACCTGGGTGCGCTTGGCCTTGACCAGCAGGATCTGGGCGAGGACGGCCTCTTCTGGGTGGATGACCTCATCACCGGCGAGAGTTGGCGCTGGGGCGAGCACAACTACGTCCGCCTGGACGCTTACCGGGAGCCCGCCCACGTCCTGCACATCCGGAGGAGCCGCTAGTGGCCAATCCGTTCCAACTGCACGCACCCGGCCTCGCCCATGATCCGCACTGGTACCGCAAAGCGGTCTTCTACGAAGTGCTGGTCCGCGGGTTTGCCGATGCGAACGGGGACGGATCCGGCGATTTCTCCGGCCTGATCGAGAAGCTTGACTACCTGCAGTGGCTGGGAATCGATTGCCTGTGGATCCCGCCGTTCTTCAAGTCGCCGCTGCGCGACGGCGGCTACGACATTGCGGACTACTACGATGTGCTGGACGAGTTCGGGACGATCAGCGATTTCAAGCGCCTCGTCGCCGAAGCCCACGCCCGGGGCGTGCGCGTCATCATCGACCTTCCGTTGAACCACACCTCGGACCAGCACCATTGGTTCGAGGCTTCGCGGCGGGAACCCGATGGTCCGTTCGGCGACTTCTACGTCTGGAGCGACACGGACGAGAAGTACCAGGACGCGCGCATCATCTTCGTCGACACCGAGGAATCGAACTGGACGTTCGATCCGATCCGGCGCCAGTTCTTCTGGCACCGATTCTTCAGCCACCAGCCGGACCTGAACTACGAGAACCCCAAGGTCATCGAGGCCGTTTTCGACGTGGTCAGGTTCTGGCTGGACCAGGGCATCGATGGCTTCCGGGCCGATGCCATTCCGTACCTGTTCGAGGAAGACGGCACCAACTGCGAGAACCTGCCCGCGACGCACCGGTTCCTGCAGGACCTGCGCGCCATGGTGGACGCCGAATACCCCGGCCGCGTCATCATCGCCGAGGCGAACCAGATGCCGAACGAAGTGGTCGAGTACTTCGGGCAGCGGGACGACGCGGACGGCTTCGTTCCCGAGTGCCACATGTGCTTCCACTTCCCGATCATGCCCCGGCTTTTCTACGCGCTGCGGGACCAGAAGGCCGCACCGATCATCCGGACCATGGAGGAAACGCCCGACATCCCGACGGGGGCGCAGTGGGGCACCTTCCTGCGGAACCACGACGAGCTGACGCTCGAGATGGTGACCAACGAGGAGCGGGAAGCCATGCTCGGCTGGTACGCTCCGGACTCCCGGATGCGTGCGAACATCGGCATCCGGCGGAGGCTGGCGCCGCTGCTGGACAATTCCCGCGCCGAACTGGAACTCATCCACGCGCTGCTGCTGTCCCTCCCGGGCAGCCCGTTCCTGTACTACGGGGACGAGATCGGAATGGGCGACAACATCTGGCTCGACGACCGGGATGCCTCGAGGACGCCCATGCAGTGGAATCCGGACCGCAACGCCGGCTTCTCCACCGCCGACCCCGGCAAGCTCTACCTGCCGGTCGTCCAGTCGCTCGTCTACAACTACAACTACGTCAACGTCGAGGCCCAGCTGGCCCACAGCAGCTCGCTCCTCCACTGGGTCCGGCAGATGCTCGCGGTCCGCAAGTCACATCCCGCCTTCGGCCTCGGCATCTACCGCAACGTGCCGACCGAGGCGGAAACGGTGCTGGCGTTCCTGCGGGAAATCCCGGCGGACGATCCCTCGGGTGCCGAACCGGAGTCCCTGCTCTGCATCTTCAATCTTTCCCAGCACCCGGTCGCGGCATCGCTGCGGCTGCCCCAGTTCGCCGGACGCGGCCTCCGTGATCTCTTCGGCGGCCTGCCGTTCCCCGTCCTCGATGACGCCGGCCAGGTGACACTAACCCTGGGAAGCCACGATTTCTTTTGGCTGCGCATCCGCTCAGCCCGATCCAATCCGGCATCGCCGGTGACCGAAGCCATCCCCGTGATCACTCCGGTGAGCACCCGAACAGAGGTCGAATCCCCGTGAAGACTCCCGTACTGACACTGCCCGAACTGCTGCGCGACTGGCTGCCCGGCCAGCGCTGGTTCCCCGCGCAAGGCAAGGACATCTCGCTCCAGCGCCTCGGCGGGGTGCGGCTACAGGACCCAAGCGGCGAGGCCGGCCTCGAAGTGCACATCGCCGCCGTCGAGACCGACGAGGACTCCCTCGTCGTCAACGTGCCGGTCAGCATCCGCACACGGCCCCTCGAGGGCGGTGACCAGGCCCTGATCGGCAAGCTCGGGCCGGATGCCGAACACGTGGACGAGCGGTGGGTCTACGACGGCACCCACGACCCGGTCTTCATCGCGGCCTGGCTGGAGCTGATGCGGGCGGAATCGGAGACCTCCGACGGCCGGACCCGCGGCCACGCCGGCGCCGGCTTCGCGGACCGCCAGCCTTTCACTCTGCCGCTCGACGCCTCGGTGCTGCCCGGCGAACAGTCCAACACCTCCGTCGTCGTCAAGCGCGACGAAGAAGCCCTGATCGTGAAGTTCTTCCGCGTGCTCGAGGCCGGACCCAACCCGGATGTGGAGATCGGCGCTGTCCTCAGCGAAACGGGGGCACACGAAGTTCCGGCCACGTACGGCTGGGTCACCGGCGGCTGGCTGACTCCCGGCCAGGATGCCTCTTCCGAGGCCGATGAACTGTGGGACTCCGGCCACTTGAGCGTGCTCCGCGAGTACATCAGCAACAGCGAAGACGCCTGGCGCAGCGCGTCCGCGGCGGCCGTGGCCAACACCGACTTCACCAGCGAGGCGGAGGAACTGGGCCGCACCACCGCCCGGATCCACCGCCGGCTGCGGGACGGTTTCGGCGGCCACCAGGCCACGGACGAGGAGTTCGCGGTTCTGGTGCGCGACCTGCAGGAGCGGATCCGCTGGGGCTGGCAGCAGGCGGGCGCCGCCGTCGGTCCCTACAACGACACCGTCGAGGACCTGCTGACCCGGCTCGCCGAGCTGAAGGAACGGCCGGAGGTCCAGCGCATCCACGCGGACTACCATCTGGGCCAGGTGCTGCACTCCGCCGAGCGCGGCTGGGTCGTGCTGGACTTCGAGGGCGAGCCGCTGCGGCCGCTGAGTAGCCGCGGCGCCGATGACGTGGTGCTGCGGGACGTGGTCGGCATGCTCCGGTCCTTCGACTATGCCGGTGGCGTGGCCGTCACCTCGGCCGCCGGCGATAACGCGGCGGAGACGGAAGCCGCCGCGGAGCGCTGGGTCGATGCTGCCACCCGGGCCTTCACCGCTGGTTATGAGAGCGAATCGGGCACGCAGGTGGACAGCGGCTCCCCATTGTTCCTCGGCCTTTGGCTGGACAAGGCACTCTATGAAGTCGTTTACGAGCAGCGGAACCGGCCCCAGTGGCTCAACGTGCCGGTCAAGGCCGTGCGCCGCGGCCTGGAGCAGCTCCGCGGCGGAACCAGCGGGGCGCGCCGCCAGCCCGACGGCCCGAAGCACGCGGCTGAGCCGGCCGCCGCGTCACTGCCACTCGCGGAGACCTCCACCCTCGCCGGCGATCCCGTACACATCGACTCACACGTCCTCGCCGCCGTCGCACACGGAAGCTACTACCAACCGCACGCCGTGCTGGGAGCGCACCTCGACGACCACGGCAATGTAACGGTCCGGACGCTGCGGCCGCTGGCCGATTCGGTCACGCTGGTCACCCCGGCCGCGCGCGTGCCGATGAGGCATGAACAGGACGGCATCTGGGTCGCCACGCTGCCAGCCGAACGCGCCGGCCACGTGCCGGATTACCGGCTGCAGGTCGCCTACAGCGGCGGTGCCCCCGAGATCGTGGACGATCCGTACCACTACCTGCCGACCGTCGGAGAAATCGACCTGCACCTGATCGGCGAAGGCCGGCACGAAACGCTGTGGACCGTCCTGGGATCCCACGTGCGGCACTACACCTCGACGCTCGGCGAGGTGACCGGCACGAGCTTTGCGGTGTGGGCCCCCAACGCCCAGGCCGTTCGCGTGAAGGGCGATTTCAACGGCTGGAACGGAAGCATCCACGGCATGCGCTCCATGGGCGGGTCGGGCGTATGGGAACTGTTCATTCCCGGCGTCGCCTCCGGCAGCATCTACAAGTTCGAACTGCTCGGCCGCGACGGGCACTGGCACGAAAAGGCGGACCCGCTCGCCCGCTGGACCGAAGTGCCCCCGCTGACCGGCTCCCGCGTGGTGGATTCGCGCTACAGCTTTACGGATTCGGAATGGATGGCCCGCCGCGCGGCCCGGGACCCGCACAACTCGCCCATGAGCGTCTATGAGGTCCATCTCGGCTCCTGGCGGCTCGGGCTGGACTACCGCGACCTGGCCGAAGAACTGGTCGACTATGTCCGGTGGCACGGCTTCACCCACGTCGAGTTCATGCCCGTGGCGGAGCACCCGTTCGGCGGCTCTTGGGGCTACCAGGTCACGTCGTACTTCGCGCCGACTTCCCGGTTCGGCCACCCCGACGACTTCAAGTACCTGGTGGACAAACTGCACGCCGCCGGGATCGGCGTCATCGTCGACTGGGTGCCCGCGCACTTCCCCAAGGACAGCTGGGCGCTCGCCAGGTTCGACGGGGAACCGCTGTACGAGCATGCGGACCCGCGGCTGGGCGAGCACCCGGACTGGGGCACGCTCATCTTCGACTTCGGCCGCACGGAGGTACGCAACTTCCTGGTCGCCAACGCGCTGTACTGGCTCGAGGAATTCCATATCGACGGGCTGCGGGTCGACGCGGTCGCCTCGATGCTCTACCGCGACTACTCGCGCAAGGACGGTGAATGGTTCCCTAACGTCCACGGCGGCCGGGAGAACCTGGAGGCGATCTCGTTCCTGCAGGAAGTCAACGCCACGGCGTATAAGCGCGTCCCGGGCATCGTCACCATTGCGGAAGAGTCCACAGCGTTCGACGGCGTGACCCGGCCAACCAGCGCGGGCGGCCTCGGTTTCGGGCTGAAGTGGAACATGGGCTGGATGCACGACACCCTCGAGTACATCGCCGAGGACCCGATGTACCGCGTCTATCACCACAACAAGGCCACGTTCTCGATGGTCTACGCCTACACAGAGAACTTCCTGCTGCCTATCAGCCACGACGAGGTCGTGCACGGCAAGGGCTCGATGCTCCGGAAGATGCCGGGGGACCGCTGGCAGCAGCTGGCCAACCTCCGTGCCTACCTGGCGTTCCAGTGGGCCCATCCGGGCAAGCAGCTGATCTTCATGGGCACCGAATTCGGCCAGGAATCCGAGTGGTCGGAACAGCACGGGCTGGACTGGTGGCTCGCGGAAAACGTGCCGCACAAGGGCCTGCAGAAGCTGGTCCGCCAGCTGAACACGCTCTACACCGAGACCCCCGCCCTGTACGAGCGGGACAACGAGCCCGCGGGCTTCCAGTGGATTGATGAGAACGACGGCACCCGCAACACCCTGTCGTTCATCCGCTGGGATACCCACGGAAACCCGCTGGTCTGCGTCGTGAACTTCGCCGGGCACCCTCACGAGAGCTTCCGCCTCGGGTTGCCGTGGGCCGGCAGCTGGAGCGAGGTGCTCAATACCGACGACGAGGAGTTCGGCGGGTCCGGGGTCGGCAACAAGGGAAGCATCGAAGGCACCGAGGGTGCCTGGAACGGACATCCGGCCTCCGCGGTTGTCAACGTCCCGCCGCTCGGCGCGCTCTACCTCAAGCCCACGCCGCGGGCCTGACCCGAGGGCCGAATCCGATCCTCGGGCCGGCGGGGCCTACAGGCCCCGTCGGCCGCTGCTCGGTGGCGGAACCAGCTGGCTCTGCCAAGGCGGCACCCGGAATTTACATTCCCGTAACCGAGGTGTATAGTTTTTATCGCGCTGAACGGAACGTTGACAGCCCGAATCCCGCGTGTAGCTCCGGTCAAAGATCGGACGGCACGAAGCGGGGCAGGGCGATTTGACGGGAACGGGAAGCGCAGGTAAGTTAGGAAAGTTGCTCCGGAGCGATGGAGGGCCCTCTTGTGGGGGTTCTGCTGGTGCTGGGTGCTCCTGTTGTTTGAGAACTCAATAGTGTGCCAAGTTTGTTGATACCAATTGTTTTATTGGTTGAATTATTGTCGTGGTGTGCCACCCCCGTGGTGTGCTGCGATGTTTTTTAGCCTGGATTTGAA